>DATHJM010000194.1:0-7872 GCA_035489775.1 Burkholderiales bacterium | reverse complement strand
GCTTTGCGAAATCGACAGGTTGAACGAATTTTTGTTAGTCGTCGATCGCCTGGTAGGCGGATGTCCAGAAATCGCGATTGACCGCGGGAGCGACCGGTGAATCCCAGACGCGCTGGGTCATGAGGATGCCGGTCATGCCCTCCCTGGGGTCGGCGTACCACGACGTTCCGTAGCCGCCGTCCCAGCCGAAGGTTCCGACCGACCGCGCCAGGTCGTCCCGCCGGGTGACGATCGCCATGCTGAAGCCCCAGCCGCGGTTGTCCCAGAAACCGGGAAAGAAATCGGACGCCGCTTTTTGCTCCGCGGTCATGTGGTCGGCCGTCATCAGCTCGACCGAAGGCCGCGAAAGGATGCGCTCGCGTCCGTGAATGCCCTTGTTCAGCATCATCCTTCCGAATGCGAGGAAGTCATCGACCGTCGAGACGAGGCCGCCCGCGCCCGACTCGAAGACGGGCGGCCGCGCAAAGCGGCCGCCGCGGGCCTCGTCGAAGAGCACGGTCCTGCCGGTCGCGAAATCGGTCTGATAAGCGGCCGCGAGGCGATCGAGTTTCGCTTCGGGGACGCTGAATGCGGTGTCCTTCATGCCGAGCGGCGCGAAGATACGCTCGCGCAGGAACGTCTCGAGCGTCTTGCCCGTCGCGCGCGAAATCAGGATGCCCAGGATGTCGGAGCCGCTGTTGTACATCCACTTCTCGCCCGGCTGGTGCAGGAGCGGCAGGCTGCCGTAGCGCTTCATCAATTCGTCGGCTGCGTGCGCGGGCAGATTCGCCGAGGGCGCGACGCCCGCCTCGGACATCGCCTTCTGGATCGGGTGCTTCTCGGGATAAACCATGACCGCGCCGATGCCTAGGCGAAAAGTGAGCAGGTCGCGCAGCGTGATTGCGCGCTTGGCCGGCACGGTGTCCTCGAGCGCACTATCGATGCGCCTGAGCACCTTGCGGTTCGCGAGCTCGGGCAGCAGCGGGTCGACCGGATCGTCCAAGCGCAGCTTTGCTTCCTCGACCAGGATCATCGCGGCCGCGGCCGTGATCGGCTTGGTGATCGAGGCGATGCGGAAAATCGTGTCGCGCTGCATCGGGTCCCTGCCGCCGAAGGCCTTCACGCCGATCGCATCGACGTGCGTCTCGCCGCGCCGGCTGACGAGCGTCACGAGTCCGGGCATCCGGCCGCTCTCGACATGGCGGGCCATGGCTTCGCGCATTCGAGCGAGACGCGGTTTGGAGAAGCCGCCAACGGCGGGGCGGGCCTTCCCTGTCGGCTTCTCCGGCTTCGACTGCGCAAACGCGGCGCCGGGCGCGACCAGCACACCCGCGGCCGCGAGTTTCAGAAACGAGCGGCGGTCCGTGGTCACGACAAAGCCCTTTCCGCCAGGTACTCCTCGAGGCGCGCTAGCGTCTGGTGCATGCCCTCGACGGCCCCGTAGTTCTTGACCACGTAGTCGCGCGCGTTGGCCGACGGGAACACCGACCGCATGTCGAGACGTGTCTTGCCGCCCTCGTCCTCGAACGTCACTGTCACCCCGAAATTCACCGGCTCGAGGTCCCGGTCTTCCTTGTCCCCGGTTCCGCCGTGCTTGTACACCAGTCGCTCGGGTTTCACGACTTCGATGAAGGTGATCTTGTTCTGGTAGTCGCGCCCATCGGGCCCGTGCATGACGAAGCGCCACACGCCGCCGGGCTTCACTTCCATCTTGTGGGTGGTGGTGGTGAAGCCCTTCGGGCCCCACCACCTGGCGATGTGCTCCGGCTCGGTCCACACCTTCCACACCAGCTCGCGCGGCGCGTCGAAGACGCGAGTCCCGCGGATCTCGCGGTCGCCGACCAGCGCAGCGTTCTTACTTTCTGCGGCCATGTTTCGTCTCCTCGGTGATCAGGTCGGCGAGGCGCTCGAGGGTCTCGCTCCAGCCCTGGTTCTGGCCGCGGCCGGCCTCGCCAGGCGGCGTGGTCTGCCGCACGGTCAGCTTCGTCTTGCCGCCTTCATCGGCAAACGTCACGGTCGTCAGCAGTTCGTGGCCGGGCAGGTTGTCCAGGATCGCGGTGAAGACGATGCGCTCGTTCCGGACGACCTCGCGGTAGACGCCGTGGAACGGATTGTCCTTGCCGTCGGGTCCGCGCATCACGAAGCGGTACGCGCCCCCGGTGCGGAAGTCCATCTCGCAGCCGGGCAGCGTGAAGCCTTTCGGTCCCCACCACTTGCCGATGTGCTCCCGTTCCGTCCACAGCTTCCACATGAGCTCGCGCGGCGCGTCGAAGACGCGCGTGAGGATCATCTCGCCCGCGTGCCTGCCTTCGACGAAATTCTTGAGCGAAGTGCCGACGATCTCGGTCCAGCCCGCCGCGAAATTTGCCTTGGCGAACGCGGGAAGCTTGGGGAATGTTTCCAGGCCTTCGTGCGTCAGCTTGACCCTGGTCTTGTTCCCCTGGGCGAACAACTCGAAGGTCACGAGGGAGTCGCCCGCGTACCCTTCGTAACGCCAAGTGTAGGCGAGTCTCTTGTTGGGAATCGCCTCGGTTATCCTGCAGCGGTGGGCATACCTGAAGCCTTCGTGTTCGACGTCGAACTGGAATTCAAAGCCGACAACCGGCGCGAATTCGCGGAGGTCGAAGGACCATTGCTTGATGTCCTCCTTGTCGGTGAGAGCCTTCCAGACCAGGGCGACCGGGGCGTCGAGAGTGCGCTCCACGACGAGCGGCCCGTCCTTCGTCGCTGCGTTACTTGTCGCGGCGTTACTTTTTGCTGCCATCTCTTTTCTCCTTGCGTTGAATTTCCCGCGACTTGCTCTTGCGTTGCAGATCCCTGAGGTAGCTGTCCAGCCTGTCGAAGCTCTCCTCCCAGTGGCGCCGGTAATACTCGACCCAGTCGGCGACGCCTTTGAGCGGAGTTGCCTGGAGCCGGCAGGGGCGCCACTGCGCATCGCGGCCGCGCGCGATGAGCCCCGCGCGCTCAAGGACCTTGAGGTGCTTGGAGACCGCGGGAAGGCTCATCTCGAAGGGCTCCGCCAGTTCCATGACCGAGGTTTCCCCCGAGGCGAGGCGCGCCAGGATCGCGCGCCGCGTGGGATCGGCGAGGGCGGCGAAAGTGCTGCTGAGGCGGTCGGGTGACATGCTTCTGATTGCGCCATCTCTGTATTTAACTTAAAGGTTAAATACAAAACGGCCCCTTGTCAAGCTGATCCGCGCATCTTCATCCGGAAATGCATTTGAGCAGTAGCGCGCCGCCGGGTAGAGTGCGCACATGGAGCTGACCTCTATGAATCCGGTTGCATCCCGCAGTATCAAGTTCGTTAGCCATTCGGACATGGGCGGCCGCGGCGACGGCGTCCAGATCATGGTGCACCGCGGCTACGCCTATGTCGGCCACGGGTTCAGCAACGGCATCACCACCCTCGACGTGCGCGACCCGAAGAACCCGAAGGTCACCGATTTCATCGCCTGCCCGCAGGGGACGCGCGCCTTCCACCTGCAGACCCACGAGGACCTTCTTCTGGCGGTGAACGCGCCCAGTGTCTGGACGATGCAGCAGTTCCAGAGCGAGAAGGACTACTTCAGCGGCTCGCCGGCGGACCGGCTGAAGGGGAATCTGTTCACCGCCGGCATCCGCGTGTACGACATTTCGAAACCCGACAAGCCGCGCGAGATCGGTTTTATGCCCGTCGACGGGATGGGGCCGCACCGGATCTGGTACGTGGGCGGGCGCTATGCCTACGCCTCGATCCACTTTGCCGATTTCATCGACCACATCCTCGCCGTCATTGACATGTCGGAACCGCGCAAGCCGCAGATCGTGGGCCGCTGCTGGATTCCCGGCATGTGGCGCGGCGGCGGTGAAATACCGACTTGGCCGCAGGGGCGCCGCGTTGCCCTTCATCATGCGCTGGTGAACGGCAACTACGCCTACGCCGCCTGGCGCGACGGCGGACTCACCGTCATCGACGTGAGCGACCCCGCCAAGCCGAAGCTGATCATCCACCGCATGACCAATCCGCCGCTCAGCGGCGGCACGCATTCTCCTTTGCCGCTGCCCGATCGCAACCTGCTGGTGGTCGCGGACGAGCCCACGTTCTCCAACTGCGAGCATGGGAGGCGCCGCATCTGGATGTACGACGTGCACGACCCGTCCAATCCGGTGGGCATCGCCACCTTTCCGCAGCCGGCCGAGGTCGACTATTGCGCGAAGGGCGGCTTCTTCGGGCCGCACAACCTGCACGAGAACCGGCCGGGCGCGTTCCAGAGCTCGGAGCTGATCTTCGCCACCTTCTACAACGCAGGCGTGCGCGTTTACGACATCAAGGACCCGTTCCGGCCGGAGGAGGTGGCGTTCTACGTGCCGCCCAATCCGGCGAAGATGATGGATCCGCGGCCGAACCGGCCGCAGGTGATCCAGTCGGCCGACTGCTACGTCGACCGCAATGGACTCATGTTTCTGACCGACCCGAACGCGGGTCTCAACATCCTGCAATTCGAAGGACTCTAAAGAGGAGGGCGACGTGAAACGAAATTGGATCTCAGCAGTTGTGCTTGCGCTCTGCGCCGCGTCGGCGCAGGCGCAGCAGACGGTCAACATGCCGATCGTGATCGAGCTATCCGGGGCAGGCGCGGTGTCGGGCACCAACTTTCGCGACGGTGCACTCATGGCGATCGATGAGGTCAACGCGAAGGGCGGAATCCTCGGGCGCAAGATCAGCTCGCCGGTGGCCGACACGCAGAGCAATCCGGGCATCTCGCGCGCCCAGGTGCAGAAGGCGATCGACAGCGATCCCTACGTGATCCTCGGCCCGGTGTTTTCCGGCTCGGTGAAGGTCAACATGATCCTCGCCCAGCAGGCCGCGGTGCCGCAGTTCACCGGCGCCGAAGCCGCCGACATCACCCAGATGGGCAACGAGTACATCTTCCGTACTTCCTTCGGGCAGCAGGTGAGCATGCCGAAGATGGCCAACTTCATCCGCGACGGCATCAAGGCAAGATCGGTGGCCTTCCTCTGGGTGAACAACGACTTCGGCAAGGGCGGGCGCGACGCTTTCTTCAAGGAGATGGCCGCGCGCAACATCAAGGTCGTCGCCGACGTGTCGACCGAGTCGGGCCAGGTGGACTTCGCCGCCGACGTCGTCAAGCTCAAGGCCGCGAATGCCGACGCGATTTTCCTCTACAGCAACGAAGAGGAGTGCGCCCGAATCCTGCGCGAGGCGCGCAAGCAGGGCGTCAAGGTGCCGCTGATCGGCGAGACCACGCTCATCGGCCAGAAGGTCATCGACCTCGCGGGCGAGGCGGCCAATGGCGCGAAAGGGCACGTGGCCCTGACCGCCGACGCGCCGATTCCCGCGGTGCTCGCATTCCGCGACAAGTTCCAGAAGCGCTTCAACTACCTGCCCGACCACAACGGCATCAAGGGCTACACCGCGGTCTACGCAGTGAAGCACGTGACCGAAAAGATGGGCAAGTTCGACCGCAAGCTGCTCGCCAGGACCCTGCACGGCCTGACCATCAAGCCGGAGCAGGAGCCGGGCATCCTGATGGAAGCGACCTGGGACGCGAAAGGCGACATCGACCGCATCAGCTTCCTCGTCGAGGTGGTCGACGGGAAGCAGAAGGTCGTGCAGATCCTGCCCAAGCTGGGCAAGTAGCCCCGGATTTCGTCCGCAAGGGGCCGGCGCCGCGCTGGCCTGCCCTCGCGCGCCGCGTGTCCGACGCCCTTCAGCTCCTGATCGCCGGCCTCGCCACCGGCGGCATTTACGCACTGGTCGCGATCGGCTTCGTGCTGCTGTGGCAGACCTCGCAGACCATCAATTTCGCGCAGGGCGAGTTCGTCATGCTGCCCGCCTTCTTCGTCCTGGCGGCGATGAAGTTCGGCGGGCTTTCGTTCCCGATGGCGCTGCTCGTGGGTTTCCTCGTCGCCCTGCTGGTGCTTGGCCTGCTCTTCAAGCGCCTAGTGGTCGACCCGATGCTGCGGCACGGTGTCCTGCCGCTCGTGATCTCGACCCTGGCGCTCGCCATCTTCTTCAAGGAAGGCGTCAAGGAGTTCTACGCCGCCGAGGCGCAGGCGTTCCCCGGAGTCTGGCCAACCACCAACTTCTCGATCGGCGGAGCCGTCATCTCGGCGCAGAGCGTGGTCATCATCGCGGTGGCGGCCTTCGCGGTCGCGCTGCTGCAGTATTTCCTCGGCGCCACGCGCACCGGCCGGCGGATGCAGGCCACCGCGCAGAATCCCCTGCTCGCCCGCATCCTTGGCATTCCGGTCGAGCGCATGGTCCTCTATACCTTTCTCATCAATGCCGCGCTGGTGGCGCTCGCCTCGTTTCTCATCAGCCCGATCTATCTCGCCAAGTTCACCAACGGCGAGACCCTCGGCCTGGTCGCCTTTGTCGCCGCGATCGTCGGCGGCTTCAACCAGGTGCGTGGCGCGATCGTCGGCGGCCTGCTGATCGGCGTCATCGACAATTTCGTGGCCGTGTATTGGTCGTCGCAGTATCGCGCCGCCATCCCGCTGTTCCTACTGATCGCGGTCATCCTCTTCCGGCCGCAGGGCTTGCTCGGCCGCGCCGAGGAGCGCACCGTATGAGTTTCCCGCGCAACGCACGCGCGATCGCCGCCGCGGCTGCCGTGGCGGTGCTGCTCGTCGCGCCGTTCGGCCTCAAGCCGTACGGGATCTATCTGCTCAGCCTGTGGGTGGTCATGACGATCGCCGCGATCGGCCTCAACCTCACGCTCGGCTACGCGGGGCAGATCTCGCTCGCGCAGGCCGCGTTCGTCGGCATCGGCGCCTATACCGCCGCGCTGCTCACCACGCAGGGCTGGCCGCTGTGGTCCGCTTTCGTGCTTGCGACGTCGCTTTGCCTGGCGATCGGCTGGCTGCTCGGTTACCCGGCGTTGCGTGTGCAGCACCACTACCTCGCCTTCGTCACGCTGTCCTTTTCTACGCTCGTGTTCCTCATCCTGCGCAACGAGGAGTGGCTCACCAAGGGCGTCTACGGCATCTCCGGCATCCCGCGGCCGACGCTGCTCGGCTGGTCGACCAAAGCCCCGGTGGATTTCTATTTCTTCTGCCTCGGCATCCTCGCGCTCGTTTCCGCGGCGACCTGGTGGCTGGTCCGCTCGCCGTGGGGGCGCGCCTTCACGGCGCTGCGCGAGAACGCGATCCGCGCCGGCTCGCTCGGGGTCGACACGCGGCGCTACACGCTGATGGCGTTCGCCATCGGGTCCGCGCTCGGCGGGATCGCCGGGGTGCTCTACGCGCCGCTGGTCCAGTTCATCGAGCCGACCGCGTTCGCCCTCAACCTGTCCCTGAGCCTGCTGCTGATGGTGATAGTCGGCGGCTCGGGATATTTCCTCGGCCCGTTTCTCGGCGCAGCGGTCTCGGTCCTGCTGCCCGAGTGGCTGCGCTTCAGCGAGGGGCTCTACCTGATCCTGTACGCGATATTCGTCATGGTCCTGATGGCGTTCTGCCCGTCCGGGCTGCTCGGGCTGGCGGAGCGCTGGCGCGACTCCACGGCACGCTTGCGCAAGCCCTCCCGATGAGCGCCGTCCTGGAGGTCCGCGACCTGGCGAAGGCGTTCGGCGGCATCAGCGCCGTGAACGGCGTTTCCTTCGACGTGCACGAAGGCGAGATCCTCGGCCTCATCGGGCCGAACGGCTCGGGCAAGTCGACGCTTTTCAACTGCATCCTCGGACAGCTCACGCCGTCGGCCGGCGAAGTGCGCATCGACGGGCGAGCGATCACCCGCATGCGGCCTTGCGACCTGAACCGGCTCGGCATCGGCCGTACCTTCCAGCTGCTTCAGGTGTTTCCCCAGCTCACGGTGCGCGAGAACCTGATCCTCGCCGGGCAGGAGCACCAGGGGTCGATGTGGTCGCGCCTGGTCGGGCGGCGCGACGCGGG
>DATHJM010000193.1:0-3052 GCA_035489775.1 Burkholderiales bacterium | reverse complement strand
CTCCACGGCGGCATCGCCGACCGCATCGTGGAGTTCGCGAAGAGCCTTGCCGGCCATATCCGCGGCGGCCTCGGCATGTCGAACGTGGTCGCCTGCACGCTCTTCGGCGGCGTATCCGGTTCCGCGGTGGCCGACGTCTCGGCGATGGGCGCCGTGATGATCCCGATGATGAAAAAGGCCGGCTATCACGCCGACTACGCGGTGAACGTCACCACGCATGCGGCTCTGGTGGGCGTGCTGATGCCCACCAGCCACAACATGATCATCTATTCGCTCGCCGCGGGCGGCAAGGTGTCGATCGCCGCGCTGATCCTCGCGGGCGTCTTGCCGGCTCTGATCCTCACGGTCTCCAACCTGACGGCCGCGTATCTCGTTGCGATCCATCGCGGCTACCCGGCGGGAACCTTCCCGGGCTGGGAGGCCGTATGGCGCTCGCTCGCCGCGGCGGGTCCCGGGCTCGCGATCGTGGTGATCATCATCGCCGGGATTCTTTCGGGCGTTTTCACCGCGACCGAGTCGGCGGCGATCGCGGTGATCTACGCGCTCGTGCTCACGATCTTCCTCTACCGCAGCATGACCTGGGAAAGCTTCTTGAAGGCCGCGGCAAAGTCGGTGAAGACCACCGGGGTGGTGCTGCTCCTCATCGGCGTTTCCAATACTTTCGGTTACCTCATTACGCTCTACGATGTCGCCGACATCACCGGCAAGGCGCTCGCAGGCATTTCGACCAGCCCCTGGGTGATCTTCCTGCTCGTCAACGTGATCCTGTTTTTTCTGGGTACGTTTCTCGACATGGCGCCGACCATCCTCATCTGCACGCCGATTTTCCTGCCGATCTGCGCGCAGTACGGCATGAGCCCGGTGCAGTTCGGCATGGTGTTGCTGATCAACTGCGCGCTGGGCCTCAACACCCCGCCCGTGGGCACCACCCAGTTCGTCGGCTGCGCCATCGGCGGGGTGTCGATCGGCTACGTCATGCGCACCATCTGGCCGTTCTACGGCGCGCTCATCGCGACGCTGATGCTGGTAACGTACGTGCCGGCGTTCTCGCTCGCGTTGCCGGACTACTTTCTCAAGTAGCGCACGGCCCAGCCGATGAAACAGCCCGAAACCGCGCTCATCGTCGGCGCCGGCAGCGGCCTCTCCGCCTCCCTCGCGCGCCTGTTCGCGCAAGACGGAATGCGCGTCGCGCTCGCGGCGCGCGAGCCTTCCAAGCTGGCTCCCCTCGTGAAAGAAATCGCCGGGTTCGCGGTGAGCTGCGACGCCGCCGATGGCGCGCAGGTCGAGGCGATGTTCGCCGCGGTCGAGGCGAAATGGGGCGTTCCGGACCTCGTCGTCTACAACGCCGGCTACCGCGTGCGCGGCCCTTTCGTCGGCCTCGACCCGAAGGAGGTCGAGCGCACCATCAGGGTCACGGCTTACGCGGGGTTTCTCGTTGCCCAGGCCGCGGCGAAGCGCATGCTGGCGCGCGGGTCGGGCGCCGTGTTCTTCACCGGCGCGTCCGCGAGCGTAAAGGGCTACGCCGAATCGGCGCCTTTCGCGATGGGGAAGTTCGCGCTGCGCGGGCTCGCGCAGAGCATGGCGCGCGAGCTCGCGCCCAAGGGAATCCACGTCGCGCACTTCGTCATCGACGGCGGCATTTCCAGGGGCGCGGGCGACCATCGGGCAGGCGAGCGTGGCGCGGACGGGATGCTCCTCCCGGATGAAATCGCGAAGAACTACCTGCACGTATTCCGACAGCACCGCAGCGCCTGGACCTGGGAAGTCGAGCTGCGGCCCTGGGTCGAGAGGTTCTGAAGTCAACCCCGCGCGAGGCTCGCCAGCGCGGCGAGCGCGGCGGCGAGGCCGGCGCCCTTGCGCGCCGTGAACGGCTCGCGGAGGAAGAAGAACCCGAGGAGCGCGGTCACGACGAATCCCATTTGCGCGACCGGCACCACCACGCTCGCTTCTCCGCCCTCGAGGCCTTTCGCGAGGAACATGAAAGCGACCACCAGCAGTGCCGAGGCAACGGGCGCGTGTCTCCACACTGCCGGCGAAGTCCGGATGCGGCGATCGAGGTAAGCCGAGAATGCAGTCGACAAAGTGACGGCGACCGCCCCTTGAGCGGCCACCAGCGAAATCGGCGTCGCGCCCTCGCGCAGGCCCAGCTTGTAGGTAAAGCTCGCGATTCCGACCGCGACGGTCGCAACGAGCACGCGCACGAGGGAGGACCGGCGCTCGCGATGGACGTCGCCGCTCGCTGCGCCCGGCGCCGCGAGCAGCAGCCAGACCGCTGCCAGAACGAGCGCGAGGCCCGCGAGCTTGGGCGCGGTGAGCGGCTCGCCCAGCACGAGCACGGCGAGGGCCACGGTGACGGCGAAGCTCAGCCGGAAGATCGTCGCGTGGGTGCTGACCGCGCCCGACCTGAGGCTCCGGGCGAAGTTGTAGTACCCGACGACGACCAGCACGCCGGCCGCCGCGCCCCAGAGCGCCCCGACGTTGAACGCGAGCGTGCCGGAGAAAAGTCCGTACAGGATCGCGAACGAGGAGAAGAACCAGGTCTGCACCATCAGAAACTGGTGCGGCTGCGCCCCCGCGGAGGCGCCGCGCTTGTAGACGTAGTCGGCGACTCCGTAAAGCAGCATCGCGCCGAGCGCGTATCCGGTGCCTTCGCTCATGCCTTCGCTCATGATCTGTCGGGTTCGTCGGCAAGTATAAGATAGCGGCATCTCGAGAAGGGGAAACCATGCCGCTTCGGCCCGGATTCGACGTCAAAGGTTTCAATCATTTCGGCAGGGATTTCCTGCCCGGCTTGGTCGGCCTTCTCATCACCGAAGTATCCGAGGGCCTGCTGAAAGGGGAGCTCGAGCTGCGCAAGGCGCTTCTCGCGCCGAACGGCTACCTGCACGCCGGGGCAATCGTCGCCTTCGCCGACACGCTCGCAGGCTACGGATGCATTTCGCACCTGCCCGGCAACGCTCAGAATTTCACCACCGTGGAGCTCAAGGCGAATTTCCTCAATACCGCCGCCGAAGGCACGCTCCACGGCGAAGCGCGCGCCGTGCACCTGGGG
>DATHJM010000192.1:0-2314 GCA_035489775.1 Burkholderiales bacterium | reverse complement strand
GCCGCATGCGCCAGCCGCCTGAGAAGCTAGCCACCGGCTCGCCCATCTGCTCGTGCGAGAAGCCCAGGCCGTGCAGGAGTTGCTCCGCGCGCGAGCGCACCGTGTAGGCGTCGGCGTCGCCCATCGCGGCGTGCAGCTCGCCGATCCGGTGGCCGCTGAGTTCGGCATCCTCCGCCGCTTCGGCGGAAGCCAGTTCGGCCTCGAGCTTTCGCAGCGTGGTATCGCCGTCGATCGCGTAGTCGAGCGCGGTGCGCTCCAGCGCGGGCGTCTCCTGCGCGACGTAGGCGACGCGCCAGCGCGCGGGGAAATCGACCTCGCCCTTGTCCGCGTGCAGCTCGCCGCGCAGGAGCGCGAACAGGCTCGATTTGCCCGAACCGTTCGCGCCGATCAAGCCGATCTTGTCGCCCGGGTTGAGCGCGACGTCGGTGCCCTCGAGCAGCGTTTTCGCACCACGCCGGAGCGTGACCTGGGAAAGGCGGATCATGTCGGTTCGATTCGCAAGGCGCGCATTGTACGCGCAACCGCTCGCCCGGTATCTGGCATCGGTTTTGCTATTTGACCGTAGAGACCGGTTTCGCAAGGGGTTGGGAAATGCATGCATGTCGCTGCGCGTCATTGTTTGACGTTCAGCGCCGGCAATGAGGGAGGAGATTGCAATGGCGGGGAAGAAGATTCTGATCGTCGACGATTCGGCCACCGACCGATATTTCTTCATGGAAACGCTTTCCAAGCAGGGCTACGAGTGCATCACCGCCCAGAGCGGGGAAGAGGCCATCGTGAAATCCAGGAGCGAGCGGCCCGACGTGATCCTGATGGACATCGTCATGCCCGGAATGGACGGCTACAAGGCGACGCGGACCATCTCGCACGACGAGGCGACCAAGCACATTCCGGTCATCATCTGCTCGAGCAAGAACCAGGAAACCGACCGCGTCTGGGGCATGCGCCAGGGCGCGACGGACTTTCTGGTGAAGCCGGTCAGCGCGAACGAGTTGATCAGGAAGCTTGCGGCTACAACGGCGGGCTGAGCTCCGCTGCGTTCGGAGCGTCGCCCGGGGCGAGGCGCGTCTTCGAAATCATTCTCCCTCCGAGCGGCGAGCCCGGTGGGAACTCTCCGGCTTTTGCGGGACTATAATAAGCCGGTCCCGGGAGCCCCATCATGCACGCAACCCGCGCAATAGGATTCGCCGCGGCGGGAGTGATCGCCGTCGCTCTGGCCGCCTGCGGCGAAATGGCGAAGCTCGACGATTCGGCGAGTGTCGGTCCGAATCCGACGCTTCCGCCGCCCAGCGAGAGCTTGATTCCCTTGGTGCACATCGCGCCGGCGAAGGGCTGGCCCGAAGGCAGGAAACCCGTGGCCGCGGCGGGAACGAGCGTGTCCGCCTTCGCCTCCGGGCTCAACCATCCGCGCTGGCTGTATACGCTGCCGAACGGCGACGTGCTCACCGCCGAAACCAACGGGCCGGCCAGGCCCGAGGACGGCAAAGGCATCAGGGCATGGGTCACCAAGCTCATGAGAAAAAAGGCGGGCGCGGGCGGCGAGAGCGCGAACCGCATCACGCTGCTGCGCGACGCGGACGGCGACGGTGTCGCGGAAACGCGGACCGTGTTTCTCGAAGGACTGAACTCGCCCTTCGGCATGGCGCTCGTCGGCAACGATTTCTACGTGGCGAACACGGACGCGGTCGTGCGCTTTCCCTACCGCGCGGGCGAGACGCGCATCGGCGCGCCCGGCACCAAAGTGGTCGACTTGCCCGCGGGCCCCATCAACCATCACTGGACGAAGAACCTCATCGCGAGCCGCGACGGCTCCAGGCTCTACGTGACGGTAGGCTCGAACAGCAACGCGGCCGAGAACGGCATCGAAGCTGAGACCGGCCGCGCCGCGATCTGGGAAGTCGATGTCAAGACCGGCGCCAATCGCGTCTTCGCCTCGGGTTTGCGCAACCCCAATGGCCTCGCCTGGCAGCCGCAGAGCGGCGCGCTGTGGACCGTGGCGAACGAGCGCGACGAGCTCGGCAGCGATCTCGTTCCCGACTATCTGACCTCGGTGAAGGACGGCGCCTTCTACGGCTGGCCTTACAGCTACTACGGGCAGAACGTGGACGATCGGGTGTCGCCGCCGCGTCCCGATTTGGTCGCGAAGGCCATCCCGCCCGACTATGCGCTCGGCTCGCATGTCGCGGCGCTCGGCCTCGCATCCTCCGAAGGCAATTCGCTCCCCGCCCAATTCGCAAACGGCATGTTCATCGGCGAGCACGGCTCGTGGAACCGCAGGCCGTTCAGCGGCTACAAGGTGGTCTTCGTGCCCTTC
>DATHJM010000191.1:0-2909 GCA_035489775.1 Burkholderiales bacterium | reverse complement strand
CCCGGAAGGGGAAGCGGAATTTGCGTTCCTGCAGCAACCCGTGCAGAACGCTCTCGAGCACCCCTTCGGCATCCTCGTCACGGGAATCGGCGGGATGGGCGTGATCACCATCGGCCAGATCGTGGCGATGGCAGCGCACCTCGAAGGCAAGGGCGCCACCGTCCTGGACATGTCGGGCCTCGCCCAGAAATTCGGTCCGGTGATGTCGCACGTGAGGATCGCGCGCTCGCCGCAGGAGCTGCATTCGGTGCGCGTCGGCACCGGCGCCGCCGACCTCGTGCTCGGCTGCGATCTCGTCGTGACTTCGGGCTCCGAGGCGCTTTCGAAGATGAACGACAAGAGCACCAAGGTGCTCGTCAACGCGACGGTATCGCCGACCGCCGAGTTCGTGAGGAACCCCGACTGGCAGCTCCCGGGCACGCACCTGCAGTCGGATATCGTCGAGGCGGCGGGCGCGAAAAACGTCGAATTCGTCCCGGCCGGGAAAATCGCCACCGCGCTCATGGGCGACGCCATCGCTACCAACATGTTCATGCTCGGCTACGCGTACCAGAAGGGCTGGGTTCCGCTCGCCGGGGAGTCGCTCGTCCGTGCGATCGAGCTGAACAGCGTCGCCATCGAGTTCAACAAGAAGGCCTTCCTGTGGGGACGGCGCGCCGCGGTCGATCCCGCGCGCGTGGAACGGCTTGCGACGCCCGCAGAAGTCATCCCCATCTCGCAGGCGTTCTCGCGAACCCTGGATGAGTCGATTGCGCGCCGCGTCGAGTTCCTAACCGGCTACCAGGATAGCGCCTACGCCGAGCGATATCGCAAGTTGGTCGAGCGAGTGCGCTCGGTGGAAATGCAAAAGACCGGCGGCACCGCGCTCACCGAGTCGGTCGCCCGCTACTACTTCAAGCTCATGGCTTACAAGGACGAATACGAAGTCGCGCGCCTGTACGCCGATCCCGCCTTCGCGCGGAAGATCGAAGCGATGTTCGAGGGAGGCTACAAGCTCAAGTTCCATCTCGCTCCGCCGATTTTCAACAGGCCCGATCCGCGCACGGGCGAGGCGTCGAAGTCCCAGTTCGGCGCCTGGATGATGCCCGCGTTCAGGATCCTCGCGAAGCTGAAGGGCCTGCGCGGCACCTCACTGGACATCTTCGGCTACACCCAGGAGCGCAGGACCGAGCGGCGGCTCATCGCGGACTACGAACAGACCGTCTCCGGACTGCTAGAAGGCCTGGACCACGGCAACCACAAGCTCGCAGTGGAAATCGCCGGCATTCCCGAGCACATCCGGGGATACGGCCACATCAAGCGCCGCCACCTCGACGAGGCGAAGAAGAAAGAAGCCGGGCTGCTTGCCGCTTTCCGCGCGCAGCGCTCCGCCGCCCGGGCCGCCTGATGTCGCTCACGCGCGCCGATCTCGAAGCCGACCGCCTCAGGAAGTTCTTCAGCGAAGCGAACCCGGGCGTGCCGGTACTCACCGAGGCCGAGCAGGACGCCTCGCTGAAGGGCTTGCTCGACCAGCATCGCAGGGGCGCGGACGTGTGGCTGTTCGGCTACGGTTCACTCGTCTGGAATCCGATCGTTCACCACGAGGAGCGGCGAGTCGCGCGCCTGCACGGCTTTCACCGCAGCTTTTGCCTTTGGTCGCACGTGAACCGGGGCTCGCTCCAGAAACCGGGGCTGGTGCTCGGACTCGATGCGGGCGGCAGCTGCCGCGGCGTCGCATTCCGCATCGCGGGCCACCACGCGGCAGAAGAGCTGCGTCTTTTGTGGCGGCGCGAAATGGTCCTCGGCGCCTATTGCCCGCGCTGGGCCAGGATCGACACGGGCGGGGAAACGGTTCGGGCGATCGCCTTCTTCATCAATCGCGAGCATCGGAACTACGCGGGCAAGCTGCCGCTCGAAACGGTGATCAAGACCCTGGTGAGCACACGCGGCCAGCTCGGAACGCCCGCCGAATACCTGCTCAAGACTGTGCGCGGATTGATCGAGCACGGCGTGCGCGACCCGTATCTGTTGGAGCTTCGCAAGCGCGTGCTCGCCGTTCACCCCGAGCTCTCCGCGTCGCACGTCCACTAGCCGGGCCGGTCATTCGTGCATGACGACACGCCGCGCTGACGGCGGCGGCCTAGTCCGATGGACCGGTTGCTAGAATGCTGGTCCGCCCGCAGACTAGCGTGAACCCTGAGCCTCGCCGCGCGCGAGGGGAGCAAGCTTGGCCAAGATCGTAGTCATCGAAGACGACCTTACGTTCCTGGACCTGTTGCGCGTGCATCTTTCGGGGGCGGGGCACGAGGTGCTGACGGCCGAGGACGCGGTGCTCGGTTTGCGCTCAATCATCGCCAACTCACCCGACCTCATCCTCCTCGACCTCACGGTGCCCTACCTGGACGGATTCGAGATGATAGCGGCGTTGCGCAACGACCCGGCGACCCGCAATATCCCGGTGATCGTGCTGACCGGACGCGGCGACGACGAGACCTACGCACAGGCACGCGAGCTCGGTGCCGCCCAGTTGCTGACCAAGCCGGTCGAACGCGACCTGCTGATCAAGGCGATCGACGGACAGCTCGGCTCCCGCCGGCCGCCCGGGAAAAAATAAGAGAACACCTACGTCTTCGATTCCTCGCGCAGGGCGCGGCGCAGGATTTTGCCGACGTTCGTTTTGGGCAATTCCTTCCTGAATTCGATGCTCTTGGGCCGCTTGTAGCCGGTCAGGTTGGCCTCGCAGTGCTTGCGGATGTCGGCTTCGGTGAGCGAAGCGTCCCTCTTCACCACAAAGAGCTTGGGAACTTCGCCGGAGTGCGCGTCGGGCACGCCGATGACCGCGCATTCGAGCACTCCCGGGAGCATCGCCACCACCGACTCGATCTCGTTCGGATACACGTTGAACCCGGACACGAGGAGCATGTCCTTCT
>DATHJM010000190.1:0-2955 GCA_035489775.1 Burkholderiales bacterium | reverse complement strand
CCGAGAACCTGGCGCTGTTCAAGCGCCTGACCGCGGGCGAGTTCGATTCCTTTCAGTACGACAAGCGCTTTATTCGCAAGGACGGCGGGATCGTCGACACCACGATGGAGGTCAGATGCGTGCGGCGCGCGAACGGCAGCGTGGAGACCGTCGTCATCATGGTGCGGGATATCACCGAGCGAAAACGCTCCGAGACGGCGCTGCGCGAGAGCGAGGAGCGCTTCCGCAGCCTGACCGCCCTCTCCTCGGACATGTTCTGGGAACAGGATGACCAGTACCGCTTCACTTCGGTAAGCGGAGTCGATTCCGGAAAGGTAACTCAAACCCGGGCCGATCTCATTATCGGCAAGAAGCGCTGGGAACAGGACTACACCAACATGTCCGCGGACGACTGGGCGAAGCACATCGCGATTTTGGACGCGCGCCAGCCGTTTCGCGATCTGGAGCTGTCCAGGCCAGACGATTCCGGCAAGACAGTCTGGATCACCATCAGCGGCGAGCCGATATTCGACTCGTCGGGCGCTTTCAAAGGCTATCGCGGCGTCGGCAAGGAAATCTCCGAGCGCAAGAAGGACGAGGAGCGGATCCAGTTCCTCGCCAATCACGACGCCCTCACGTCGCTGCCGAACCGGGCCATGTTCAGCGAGGTGCTGAACCTGGCGATCCAGAACGGGCACCGCTACAAGCGCGGTTTCGCGGTGCTGTTCATCGACCTGGACCGCTTCAAGATCATCAACGACACCATGGGCCACGACGCGGGGGACAAGCTGCTCAAGGAAATGGGGACGCGTCTTTCCGAGACGGTGCGCTCGAGCGACGTCGTCGCCCGCCTCGGCGGGGACGAGTTCGTGGTGCTGGTCCAGGAGGTGAGCGAAACGAAGCAGGTCGACGCGGTCGCGCGCAAGATCCTCTCCGCGCTGGTCGAACCGATGTCCATGCAGGGCCAGGAATGCAGGGTGACGGCGAGCATCGGCATCTGCATGTATCCGGCGGATGCGCAGGACGAGAAGGCCTTGATGAAGAACGCCGACATCGCCATGTATCGCGCGAAGGAGGACGGCAAGAATACCTACAAGTTCTACTCCGAGGAAACCAACGTCCACACCTTCGAGCGGATGGCGCTGGAAACGAGCCTGCGCCGCGGCCTGGAGCGCAACGAGTTTTTCCTGCACTACCAGGCCAAGCTCGATCTTCGCACCGGACATATCACGGGCGTCGAGGCGTTGATACGCTGGCAGCATCCCGAGCTCGGCATGGTGCCGCCCATGCAGTTCATCCCGCTCGCCGAGGAAACCGGGCTGATCGTGCCGATCGGAAAATGGGTGCTGAACACCGCCTGCGCGCAGAACGTCGCCTGGCAGGGCGATGGGCTGCCGCCTTTGTGCATGGCGGTCAATCTCTCGGCGCGCCAGTTCGCCGACGAGAACCTGCTCGAGGACATCGCGGCGGCGCTGAAAAGCAGCGGGCTGCGGCCGGAATTGCTCGAGCTGGAACTGACCGAGAGCATGGTGATCCAGAACACCGAGCGCGCCGGCAGGATACTCGCCGCCATCAAGAAGATGGGCGTGCGCCTCGCCATCGACGACTTCGGGGTCGGTTACTCCTCGCTCACGCACCTCAAACGCTTCCCGATCGACACGCTCAAGGTGGATCGCTCCTTCATCCGCGACCTGCCGCAGGACCTCGAGGACAAGGCGATCTGCGAGGCAATCATCGCCATGGGCAAGAGCCTCAACCTCACCGTCGTCGCCGAAGGGGTCGAGACGCTGGAGCAGCAGACCTTCCTTCAGGACCACAACTGCGACGAGATGCAAGGCTTCCTTTTCAGCAAGCCCATCCCGAGCGATCAGTTCGCCGAGCTGCTGCGCAAGCGCCTCAGGGGCTGAGCGTCAGTCCGCCTTCAACCCGGCCTGGCGGACGACTTCGCCCCACTTTGCGATTTCCCGCTTGATGTAGTCCGCGAATTCCTCGGGCGTGCTCGTCGCCGGATCTGTGGCCATCGCGGCGAGGCGTTCCTTCAGGTCCGGCGCGTGCATGATTCTCACGAGCTCGGCGTTGAGCCGCGTGACGATAGTCTTCGGCGTGCCTGCGGGTGCGAGGATCCCGTACCACGTGGTGACTTCGAAATTCGGCAGTCCGGCCTCGAAGGCGGTCGGCACCTCGGGCAGCGCGTCGGCGCGCTGCGGCGCCACCAGCGCGAGCGCTCTCAGTTTCCCCGCCTTGATGTGCGGAGCCGCCGCCGGAACGCCGATCACCACCAGATGGATCTGCCCCGAGAGCACGTCGTTCATCGCAAGGTTTACGCCCTTGTAAGGCACGTGCACGAGCTTCACTCCGGCCACGATGTTGAAGAGTTCCCCGGCAAGATGGTTGGACGTGCCGCTGCCGCCGGAGCCGAAGTTCATTTCTCCGGGCTTCGTCTTCGCGAGCCGGATGAATTCCGCCAGCGTCTTGGCGGGCACCGAGGGATGCGTAACCATGACGTTCGGCACCGTCGCGACGAGGCTCACCGGCGCGAAGTCCCTCACCGGGTCGTAATTGAGTTTGGAGTAGAGGCTGGTGCTGATCGCGAGCGAAGGCGCGACGAGCACGATCGTGTAGCCGTCGGGAGCGGACCTGGCCGCTGCTTCGGCGCCGACATTCCCGCCCGCGCCTCCGCGGTTCTCCGTCACGACCGGCTGGCCGAGACTCGCGGTCATCCGTTCCGCGATAAGGCGGCCGAGGATGTCCGTACCACCGCCGGGCGGGAACGGCAGGATGAAACGGATCGGCTTGCCCGGCCAGGCGTCGGTCGTCTGGGCCGGTGCCGGCCAGGGCACGAGCGCCGTCCCCAGCACCGCCAATGGCAGAAGGCGGAGCGCCCGCAGGAGCTTTCCGCCAATCGCCATGGCGCCCGCGCCTCAGGCGTTCTCGATGTGCGCGGCCGCTGCCGCTGCTTCCGCCTCGGCTGCGGGC
>DATHJM010000189.1:0-2888 GCA_035489775.1 Burkholderiales bacterium | reverse complement strand
CTCGCCTTGAGCTTCCTGAGCACCGGCATGAATTCCTCCAGGAAACGGAACTTGGCCCGCTGCCTTTCCTCCGAGCTCGACCCGGAAGGCATATACACCGATACCACGGAAAGCCCGCCGAAATCCGCCCGAAGGAACCTTCCCTCGGGGTCGAACTCGCGGCTGCCGTAACCGCAGGACACGTTCCCGGGTTTGACCCGGGAGTACAGCGCGACGCCGCTGTAGCCCTTCTTCGTCGAGCAGCAATGATAGTGGCCGTGATATCCCCTGGGGATGAGCGCCAGGTCCACGAGGTCGGCTTCCTGCGCCTTGATTTCCTGCAGGCACACCACGTCGGCGCGCCGGCGTGCGAGCCACTTCGGGAAGCCCTTGGCGAGCGCCGAGCGGATGCCGTTGAGGTTGAGTGTGATAATGCGTAACATTTCGCGAATTCTCTCCGAAAATAGAGCGTGGCCGACCTTCGCAAGGACTTCATCTCCTTCTGCATCGAGCAGAGTGTGCTGAAGTTCGGCCGGTTCGTGATGAAGTCCGGGCGCGTTTCGCCCTATTTCTTCAACGCCGGACTGTTCAACACGGGAGCCTCGCTTGGGCGCCTGGCGCAATTCTACGCAAAAGCGATCCTCGCCTCGGGCGTGGAGTTCGATATGCTGTTCGGTCCGGCCTACAAGGGCATCGTGCTCGCCGCCGGTGCGGCGACGGCCCTCGCGCGCGAAGGCCGCGATGTGCCCTTCGCTTTCAATCGCAAGGAGGCCAAGGATCACGGCGAGGGTGGCGGGCTCATCGGCGCACCGCTTGCGGGCCGCGTGCTGATCGTGGATGATGTATTGACCGCCGGCACCGCGGTGCGCGAGTCGTTCGACCTCATCGAAGGGCACGGCGCCATCGTTGCGGGGGTGGTCATTTCGCTCGACCGGATGGAGCGAGGCCAGGGAAATTTATCGGCGGTCCGGGAAATCGAGAAGCGCCACGGAATTCCCGTCATTCCCATCGCGAGCCTCGATGACCTGATGAGCTGGCTGGAGGGCCACGCCGAATTCCGGCAGAATCTCGACGCGATCAGGGATTACAGGAAAATTTATGGGGTCGCTCATCATGCGTAGCCAGGCAATAGTGTTCCTCTGCTCTACGCTGCTGGCGCTCGCTCCGGCAGCCGCGCAGCAGCGCATGTACAAGTGCGTCGACGCAAAGGGCAAGGTCTATTACACGCAGGTGCCGCCTCCGGAGTGCCTGGGCCGCGACACGGAAGAGCTGAACAAATCGGGAACGCTGATACGCAAGAACCCGGCCGCGATCCCCATCAGCCCCGCGCAGGAGCAGGCGCGCGAGGCCGAACGCAAGAAGAAAATCGAGGACGAAGAGAGATCCAGGGAGGAGCGCCGCAAAAACCTCGCCCTGCTCAATACGTATTCCAGCGAAAAGGACATCGAGGAAGCGCGCACTCGCTCGCTCAAGGAGGCGCAGACCGCCATCGAGGACACCGAAAAGAGCATCGCCGGGGCGCAGAGGCGCCGCAAGGAGCTGGAAGCGGAAAGAGAGTTCTACGTGAAGAAACCGATGCCGTTCAAGCTCAAACAGGAAATCTCGAACAACGAGATCGAGATCAGGAACCAGACCAGCCTGCTCGACGCGAAAAAGAAAGAGATCAACACCATCAACGCCAAGTACGACGAAGACAAGCGCCGGTATATCGAGCTGACGAGCGGGAAAGCCGCGACCGCCGCCCAGAAGAGGTAGGTTTCCTCCGGCTAGCTTGCGAGCTTCCGCTTCAGAATTTCGTTCACCTGCGCCGGATTCGCCTTGCCCTGGGTCGCCTTCATCACCTGACCGACCAGGGAGTTGAACGCCTTTTCCTTCCCGGCGCGGTAGTCCTCGACCTGCTTCGCGTTCGCGGCGAGGACTTGGTCGACGATTCTCTCGATTGCGCCGGCGTCGGAGATCTGCTTCAAGCCCCGCTTCTCTATGATTTCGTCGGCTGTGCCTTCTCCTCTTGCCATCCCGTGCAACACCTCTTTCGCCGCATTCGCAGAAATTGTGCCGTCATGAATACGATCCAACAATTTCGCGAACGCCTTCTGCTCTATGAGAGTTTGCGAAAAACCGACTCCGCGTTCGTTTAGAAGCGCCGACAGCTCGCCATTCACCCAGTTCGCGACTGTCTTTGGAGAAGGACCCTTGAGCAATTTGTGCGTAACCTCGAAGTATTCAGCCTTCTCGCGGGCTTCGGTCAGAAGATTCGCATCGTAGGCTGACAATCCATACTCGCGCTGATAGCGCTCGCGCTTCCCCTGCGGCAGCTCCGGCAACGCCTTCCGTACGCCTTCCAGCCACTCCTCGCTCACCTCAAGCGGCGGCAAATCCGGATCGGGAAAATACCGGTAGTCGTGCGCATCCTCCTTGGTGCGCATCGAGCGCGTCTCGTCTTTGTCCGCGTCGTAGAGCCGCGTCTCCTGCACGATTTTCCCGCCGCTTTCCAGAATCTCGATCTGACGTTGCACCTCGAACTCGATGGCACGCTCGAGGAAGCGAAATGAGTTCAGGTTCTTGATCTCCGCCCGCGTGCCGAGCGGCGCGCCCGGCCGCCTCACCGAAACGTTGGCGTCGCAGCGGAACGAGCCTTCCTGCATGTTGCCGTCGCAGATGTCGATCCAGCGCACCAGCGCGTGCAGCGTTTTTGCGTACGCAACCGCCTCCTCCGCCGAGCGCATGTCGGGCTCGGAGACGATTTCCAGCAGGGGCACGCCTGCCCGGTTGAGATCGATCCCGCTCATGTCCTGAAATGCCTCGTGCAGCGACTTGCCGGCGTCCTCTTCGAGGTGAGCCCGCGTCAGGCGAATCGCTTTCTCGCCGCTCTTCGTCAGGATGCGGATTTCCCCCCCTTTGACGATCGG
>DATHJM010000188.1:0-2886 GCA_035489775.1 Burkholderiales bacterium | reverse complement strand
CGCGGTGGTCGCCAGCGCTTTCCGTTCCGCAGGCCAGCGCTGCAGCTCGCTGCGCGTCCTGTACCTGCAGCATGAGATCGCGCCCGCGGTGCTCGACATGCTGCGGGGTGCGATGGCCGCTCTGCGCATCGGCGATCCCGCCGATCCTGCGACCGACGTCGGTCCGGTGATCGACGGGCAGGCGCGCGGGAAGCTGGCGGAATATATTTCCGATCTGCGCTCGCGGGCGGAGCTGATCGCCGAGTCCGGTCCTGTCCCGCCTGCAGGCACCTATATCGCCCCAGTGGCGTTCGAAATCGGCTCGATACGCGAGGTTCCCGGGGAGCGTTTCGGACCCATCCTTCACGTAGCGCGATTCGCCCTCGAAGACCTCGACCGGGTAGTCGACGACATCAGCGCTACGGGGTACGGGCTTACGATGGGTGTGCACACCCGCGTGGACTCCCGCGCCGAGCGCATTCGCGCGCGCTCGGCGGTCGGCAATCTCTATGTCAACCGCAGCATGATCGGCGCGGTGGTGGGCGAGCAGCCGTTCGGCGGCGAGGGCCTGTCCGGCACGGGACCGAAGGCCGGCGGCCCGAATTACCTCGTGCGATTCACGACCGAACGCGTTTTTACGGTGAATACCGCGGCGGCGGGCGGCGATATCGGCCTGCTGACCGGGCGGATGGCCGACGCCGGGACATGACTTCCTCTCATCACGCCTTGCGGCGCGTGCGGCGTGGCTATAATGCCGGCACTCTCCCGATGCGCCGCGAATTCTCGCTCTGACCGACCAGATAGGCTCCTCGCCGCATCCATGGCGGAAGACATCATTCTCGAAACGCGCGGCCTGACCAAGGAGTTCGAGGGCTTCGTCGCGGTCAACGACGTCAGCCTCAAGGTCAGGCGTGGACGCATCCACGCGCTCATCGGCCCCAACGGCGCGGGCAAGACCACCTGCTTCAATTTGCTCACGCACTTTCTTTCCCCGACCCGCGGCCAGATCTTCTACAACGGGCGCGAGATCACGGGTTCCAGCCCCGCCGCGATCGCGCGTCTGGGGCTGGCGCGGTCTTTCCAGATTTCGGCGGTGTTTCCGCATCTCACGGTCCTGGAAAATGTGCGCATCGCGCTTCAGCGCAAGCGGGGAAGCTCGTTCGATTTCTGGCGGACGGACCGGATATTGCGCGACCTGAATTCGCGAGCGCGGGAGCTGCTCGACGCCGTCGGCCTGTCGGAGCTGGAGGAGTCGATCGCCGTGGAGCTGCCTTATGGCCGCAAGCGCGCGCTCGAGATCGCTACCACGCTCGCGCTCGATCCGGAAATGATGCTCCTTGACGAACCTACCGCCGGCATGGCGCACGCGGACGTCGAGCGCATCGCGGGGCTCATCAAGCGCGTTGCCGTCGACCGCACGGTGCTCATGGTGGAGCACAACCTGAGCGTGGTGTCGAACCTCTCCGATCACATCACCGTGCTCTCGCGCGGCGAAATCATCGCCGAGGGCGACTATCGGTCGGTATCCGCCGATCCCGAAGTGATCAAAGCCTACCTGGGATCCGAGCATGCCTGACGCGCCCCTGCTCTCTGTCCGCGGCCTGAACGCCTGGTACGGCGAGTCGCACATTCTGCACGGCGTCGAATTCGAAGTTCCGCGCGGTGAAGTGGTGACGCTCCTTGGCCGCAACGGTGCCGGCAAAACCACCACACTCAAGTCGATCATGGGCATGGTGATGCGGCGCTCGGGCTCGGTCCGCTTCGACGGAGTCGAGACGACCGCGCTGCCCTCCGACCGCATCGCGCGGCTCGGCGTGGCGTTCTGCCCGGAGGAGCGCGGCATCTTCGCCAGCCTCAACGTCCACGAGAACCTGCTCCTCCCGCCCGAGGTCCGCCCCGGCGGCCTCACGGTGGAGCAGGTTTTCGAGCTGTTTCCCAACCTGAAAGAGCGGCTCTCGAGCCAGGGCACCAAGCTCTCGGGAGGCGAGCAGCAGATGCTCGCAATCGGCCGCATCCTGCGCACCGGGGCGCGGCTGCTCCTGCTCGATGAGCCGACCGAGGGCCTCGCCCCGGTCATAGTCCAGCAGATCGGCCGCACGATCGCGCGGCTGAAGGCGGAGGGTTTCACGATCCTGCTGGTCGAGCAGAATTTCCGCTTCGCGGCCGGGGTAGCCGACCGCCACTACGTGATGGAGAGCGGGCGGGTGGTGGACATGATCCCGAACGCCGAGCTAGAGTCCAACCTCAAGAAGGTGCACGAGTATCTGGGCGTGTAAGCCCGGTTCCAATCAACCCGAAGAGAAGAGGAGCCCCATGTTTTCCAAACGCAGCATATTCGCGGCGGTATCGCTCGCTGTCGCCGCATCGGGCGCGCAGGCGCAGATTTCCGACGGGGTCGTCAAGATCGGCGTGCTTTCCGACATGTCCAGCCTTTATTCGGACATCGGCGGAGGCGGGTCGGTGGTGGCTGCGCGCATGGCGATCGCGGATTTTCCGACGAAAGGCATGAAGGTCGAACTGGTTTCCGCCGACCACCTGAACAAACCCGACGTGGGCTCGAGCATCCCGCGCCAGTGGTACGACGTCGACAAGGTGGATGTCATCGTGGACGTGCCGACCTCTTCGGTCGCGCTCGCCATCAACCAGATCACGCGCGAGAAAGGCAAGGCCTTCCTCGTCTCGGGAGCGGCAAGCTCGGACCTGACCGGCAAGGCGTGCTCGCCCAACACCATCCACTGGACCTACGACACCTGGATGCTCGCCAACGGCACCGGCAACGCCATCGTGAAAACGGGCGGAGACAGCTGGTACTTCATCACCGCGGACTACGCCTTCGGGCTCGCGCTCGAGCGCGACACCGAAGCCGTGGTGCTCAAGAACGGCGGCAAGGTGCTGGGCAAGGTGCGG
>DATHJM010000187.1:0-3335 GCA_035489775.1 Burkholderiales bacterium | reverse complement strand
CCGTCCTTCGCGCCCTTGTCCGAGAGCTTGAACGCCCGCATGGCCTCGTTATTTCCCGCGAGCAGTGCGGCCGGCGTGGAACCGAGCGCCTGGTCGAGTTTCTTCACTGTGACCTGCTTCAGATCTTCGTCATAAATCCATACCCTGGAGCCGTCGCCGACGATGAGCTGGGCGTAAGGCTTCACGTAGGTCCAGCGAAATCTACCCGGCCGCGAAAACGCAAGCACGCCGCGCGACTCTTGCAGCAGCTTGAGGTTGTGATCGAAGATCTTCTGCTCGAATTCTCCGCTTGCAGTGAGGGTTTTGGTAATGAACTCCGAGAAGCGCTCCAGGCTCGATGCCCGAGCGCCCGACGCCGCAAGGGCGAGAAGCGCTCCGAGGAAAACCGCCACGAACCCGGAACGCAAGCTCATCGGGCAGCTATTCCACTTTCGCGGGCACCAGCACCTCGCGATTGCCGTTCGATTGCATGGAAGATACCAGCCCCGCCTGCTCCATCTGCTCGATGAGACGTGCCGCGCGGTTGTAACCGATCCGCAAATGGCGCTGAACGAGCGAGATCGACGCGCGCCGCGTGCGCATCACGATCTCCACGGCCTGATCGTAAAGGGGATCGGCCTCTGCGCCCTGTTCGCCCGAACCCGGTTCGGCGCCGCCGTCGGTTTGCTCCTCTTCGAGCAGACCGCCCACGTATTCGGGGCGTCCGAGCGATTTGAGGTAATCGACAACCTTGTGCACTTCCTGGTCGGCGACGTAGGCACCGTGCACACGCTGGGACATCCCGCCGCCGGGCGGCAGATAGAGCATGTCGCCCTGCCCGATCAGCGACTCGGCGCCCTGCTGGTCGAGGATGGTGCGCGAATCCACTTTGCTCGAGACCTGGAAGGCGATGCGCGTCGGAATGTTGGCCTTGATCAGCCCGGTAATCACGTCCACGGACGGACGCTGCGTCGCGAGAATCAGGTGCACGCCGGCGGCGCGCGCTTTTTGCGCGAGGCGTGCGATCAGCTCCTCTACCTTCTTTCCCGATACCATCATCAGATCGGCAAGCTCATCGATGATGACGACGATGTACGGAAGCTTCTCCAGCGGCTGGGGCTCAGCCGACTCGAGCGTGTCCGGGTCCTTGAGCGGGTTACCTGATTTTTCGCCGTCGGCGACCTTGTGGTTGTAGCCGGACAGATTTCGCACCCCGATCCAGGTCATCAGCCGGTAGCGGCGTTCCACTTCGCCCATGCACCAGGCAAGAGCGTTCGCGGCCTGCCGCATATCGGTGACCACGGGCGCGAGCAAATGCGGGATATCCTGGTAAGCGGAGAGCTCGAGCATCTTGGGATCGACCAGGATGAGCCGTACCTCGCGCGGCTCGGTCTTGTACAGAATCGACAGAATCATCGCGTTGAGGGCGACCGATTTCCCCGAGCCGGTTGTCCCGGCGACGAGCAGGTGCGGCATCTTGGCGAGATCGGCAACCACCGGGTTGCCAGCGATGTCCTTGCCAAGCGCGAGGGTCAGCGGCGCGTGCAACTCGTGGTAGGCCCGAGAGCTTACGATTTCGGAAAGCCGTACGATCTGGCGATGCGGATTGGGGATCTCCAGGCCCATGCAGGACTTGCCTGGGATCGTTTCGACCACGCGGATGCTGTAGACAGACAGGGCGCGCGCGAGATCCTTCACCAAGGTGACGATCTGGCTGCCTTTCACGCCGACGGCGGGCTCCACCTCGTAGCGCGTAATCACCGGCCCCGGGTAGGCGGCGAGCACTCTGACCTGAACCCCGAAATCGCCGAGTTTCTTCTCGATCAACCGCGAGGTGTATTCCAGGGTCTCGGCTGAGAGGACTTCGATGTCGCTCGCGGCTCCATCGAGGAGCTTGATCGGGGGTAGCGGCGTGTCGGGCAGTTCGCGGAAGAGCGGCTCCTGCCTTTCCTTCTGGACTCTGGCGGACTTTGGAATCTCGACCACGGGGGGCTCTATCCGGATCGGCGCGTGTTCGTCGATCAACAACTCACGCTTTTCCCCGACTGCCGCCTCGCGCCTCCCTGCGGCGATGGCTCCGGCCTTGCGATCCTGCCACCCCTGCCATTTCTCCAAGGACCAGAGGTACGCGCTCTCAAGCGCCCCTCCCAGCTTTTCCATCACGGCCAGCCAGGAAATGCCCGTGAATAGAGACAGAGTCGTCGCGCAAAGCGCAAGCAGGATCAGCGTGGCACCCGTGAAACCGAACCCCGACTGCAAAACCTTCGCCACGGCATCTCCGACCAAACCACCGGGGGCGAGCGGGAGCGCGACCTTCAGTGAATGAAGGCGCAGAGCTTCGACTCCGCTCGAGCCGGCCAGCAGCAGGCAAAAGCCGGCGAGTGCAATGAAGGATGACCGCCGGTCGCTGACCGACCTGCCGTCCAGATGGCGCAGGGTCCAAGTCGCAGCGACCGCGAGGAGCACGACCCACCACCAGGCCGAAACGCCGAACAGATACAACAGCATATCCGCCAACCAAGCGCCTGCCCTCCCACCGAGGTTGCGGATCTCGCCCGCCGCCACGCTGTGGGACCACCCGGGGTCTGCTCGGTTGAAAGTGGTGAGGACGAGGGAGAGATAGAGGGCCGCTGCGACCAGGACGAACAGCCTCGACTCGCGCAGCAGCGCGGCGACCTTGCCGGGAAGGGGTGCTTGGTTCCGTTTCAAAGTCCGGGCCCGGCCCCTCAATCGATTGTCAGTATGGTCTCGTGCAGGAAAATCGAACCGGGACGCACCTCGATATAGCCGCCCGACTGGAGGTCCTTCATCACTCGGCTGACCATCTCGCGCGAGGCTCCGATCATCTTGGCGATGTCCTGCTTGGCAAGTTTTTTGGTGACGACTTTCTGGCCGTTCACGGTTTCCGCCATTTCGAGCAGCAAGCGCGCCACTCTCCCATACACGTCCATCAGGGCGAGGCTGCCGATCTTCTGATCGGCTTCTCGAAGCCGTTTGACCAGTCCTCGCATGACCGTCATTGCCATCTCGAAGTTTTCGGCTAGGCATTTCTTGAAATCGCGCTTCGAGAGACTCATCACCTCGCAGGCCTCGAGGGCAACCACGCTTGCCGAGCGCGGATGATCGTCGATCAGGCCCATTTCTCCGAAAAACTCGTTCGGTCCCAGGATCGAGAGGATCACCTCCCGCCCCTCGTCATCGCTCATCATGACCTTGAGCCGACCCGATATCACCACGTAAAGCGACTCCGTTACGTCGCCTGCGGCAATGATGGTGGTCCCGCGGGGAAGGCTTTTGCGGGTCACGGCGCCGGTGAGCAGCGCCAGCTGATTCTCGGACAGTGTGGAAAACAGCGG
>DATHJM010000186.1:0-2502 GCA_035489775.1 Burkholderiales bacterium | reverse complement strand
AAACGCGCAAGCGGCTGCTCGAACAGGGCGCGGAGCCCGTCGGCAACACGCCCGAGGAGTTCGACAGGCAGCTGCGCGAGGAAGTGGCGCGCTGGGCCGAGGTGGTGAAGATTTCCGGCGCGCGCGCGGATTGAAGCCTAGTCCGGCCGCTGCGGGAAGCTCCGCTCGAATACTGCCTCCGCGATCCGGTTCTTGAGAATCTCGATCGAGCCACCGGCGATCATCCAGCCGCGGCAGCGGCGCATGCAGTACTCGACCAGCTCTTCCTGGCTGTAACCGAGCCCGCCCATCACCTGCAGCGCTTCGTTCGCGATGTCGAACCCCGCCTGGTTGCAGAAGGCTTTGGCGATCGCCGTCTCCTCCGGCGAGGGGAATCCCCGATCCGCGTTCACCGCGGCGCGATAGAGCAGGAGCTGCGCGGCGTCGAGCTTCATCTTCATCTCGGCGAATTTCCATTGCAGCCCCTGGAATTCGCACAACAGGCGCCCGAACTGCTTGCGCTGCATCGCCCACTCCCGCGCACGTTCGTAGGCGAAGCGCCCAAGCGCGAGCGAGCGCGCAGCGTTGCCGATGCGCTCGACGTTGAACCCGGCGATCTGCTTCTTGAAACCGCCTTCCTTGAGCACGACCATTTCGGCGGGAACAAAGACGTTCTCGAAGTATATCTGCGCCCACTCCTCGCCCGACATGAACCTGGAGCGCTTGCCGAGGCGAACGCCTTTCGCTTTCGTGTCGACCAGGACAGAGCCGATGCCGCCGATACCCGGGCCGTAGCGCACATAGGTGAGGATCACTTCCGCGTGCGGCGCGTGCGTGGTGAACACCTTGGAGCCGTTCACGCGGTACCCGTCGCCTTCGGGCGTTGCGGTGGTTTGAAGATCGGTCACCGCGGAGCCGGCTTCCGGTTCGGTCATGCCGACCGAGATCAAGGACTCACCCGAGAGGAGGCGCGTGAGGTAGCGTTCCTTCTGCAGCTTCGTGCCGTATTCGGCCAGCACACGGATCGGGCCGAAGTTGCCCGCCTGTACCACATCGGCGCTTCTCGGGCACACGGAAGCGACCGTCTCGATCGCGATCACCGCATCGATCAGCGCACCGCCCTGGCCGCCGTCGGCTTCCGCAATCGTGATACCGAGCAAGCCTTGCGCCGCCATGAGTTTCGCGACGTCCCAGGGATAATCGGGCGAATGCGCGCGCTCGCTCGCGCCCGCGGCGAGATGCTTCTCGGCAAAGCGCCGCACCGAATCGCGGAACTGCTCCTGCTCTGGCGTAAAGCGAAAGTCCATGTGATCCCTCGTGCGTTTCCCCTCCTTGGATAAGGAGGGGCGGCGTGCGCAGCACGCCGGGGTGGTTCGATTCATGCGTACCGTACCACCCCGCAGCCTTCGGCGGCACCCCTCCTCGACGAGGAGGGGAAAAGTCTCACTCCTTCATCACGACGAGAGCGTCGACTGCAACGACGCCCTCGCGCTTGACGATCAACGGATTGATCTCGGCTTCTGCGACCGGGTGCCCGGCGATGAGCGCAAGGCGCGAGAGCGCGGCCACAGAGGTCGCCAGAGCGCGCACATCGCCGCGCGGCAACCCGCGGTAGCCGCGAACCGTTGCGAGGCCCTTCACCCGCGCGATCATCTCCTCCGCCTCATCTTCGCTCACCGGCGCGAGCCGCAACGCGTAATCACCGTAGATTTCCGCGAGCGTGCCTCCCGCCCCGACGAGGACGATCGGGCCGACGACCGGATCGTCGCGGTAGCCGACGATCGCCTCGGCAAGGCCCGATTCCATTTTCTGTACCAGTACAAGGCGCGCCGCGGGGACACGCTCGAGCATCGCGCGAATCTCGCGATCGAGCTCAGGCCCGTCCGCGATGCCAAGACGCACCGCTCCGGCTTCGGTCTTGTGAAGGAACTCGGCGGAAAGCGCCTTTGCCGCGACCGGATAGGGAATGGCGTGCGCATAGCCTGGAGGCTGCGCGATCGCGTGCTCCGCCACCGGAATTCCCAGCGAGGCAAACAGGGCCAGCGCCTGCGCTTCGTCGAGACGTCCGCGCCGGGGCAGATTGCCCGGCCATTCGGTGGATGCGGCTGCGGTGCGGGTGCGGGGCGAACGCCAGGCGAAGTAGGCGGCAAGCGCGTCGGCGCAGGCTTCCGGCGTCCGGAATGCGGCGATCCCGCGCTCGGCGAGCAGGGCGAGCGAGCGTTCCGCGTGCGGTGTGAGGAAGACCGCGAGCGGCTTTGCGCTCTTCTTCGAACGCACGATGGGCTCGACCGCAAGTTGCGGATGGAACTGCGCCGAAGACCCGACCACCGCCAGCGCGCCGTCACATTGAGGAGCCGCAAGCAGATCGTCGAGCACCGCGGTGTACTGTTCCGCGGTCGCCGTCATCGTCAGATCGATGATCGGCGATCTGGAGTTCGGCGCGACCGTTTCGATGCCGAACATGCCCAGCCGATCCACGACGCTTGCCGCGCCGCCTCCGGTCGTCGTCACCACCGCCACTCA
>DATHJM010000185.1:0-9482 GCA_035489775.1 Burkholderiales bacterium | reverse complement strand
GACGGCCGCTGTCGACCCGAAGCGAAAATGCCTCCGTGACGCGGCTATTCTTGGAATCACCTGCTACAAGGTGTGCTCAAATAGCAGGGAATCCGTCAGGGTTGGCGTGGAATTGCCTCCCTGCTGTGTCAATCATCGTCGTCGTCATCGTCGTCGTGGCGCCGGTCGCGGTGCAGCACCCCGGTGTCGTGCACGACCTTGCCGTCCACGACGGTGAGGATCGGGCTCGTTCTGCGCATGGCCGCGTCGCTCACCGCGAAGTAGTCGCGGTCGAGCACGACCAGATCGCCCAGCTTGCCCTTCTCGATCGAGCCGAGATCGTCTTCCCGGTTCAGGTACCAGGAGTTGCCGCGCGTGTAGGCGTATAGCGCCTGCTGGCGGCTGATCTGCTGGCCGGGATTGATCTGCTGGCCGAGCACGTTGAGCCCCGTGGTTGCGTAGTGCAGCGCGAACCACGGGTTATGCGGCGCGATGTGGACGCCGTCCTCGTGCATGCCCGCCGGGATGCCGCTCGCGAGAATCTGCGGGTACAGCGGCCCGAGCGGTGCGCCGCTGGCGCTCGGAACGCCGTTCAGCCAGGTGAAGCCGGACATCGAGACGCCGCAGTTGAGCGCCTTCAGGCGCCCGAGCTGGTCGGGCGTCGCGAAATCGGCGTGCTGCAAGCCCCAGCGAAGCGCCCGGATGCCGAATTCCCTGTCCATCGCCTCGTAGGTCGCGACGACCTGCTGTATGGCCGCGGTGTTGGTCTGCGCGTTCTCGTTGCGCCAGCGCGCCTTGGCGACGAGGCGCTGCGACTCGTACCAGACCGCATAGTTGTCGGGACTCGAAGGCGTGGCAAAGGGTGCGGCCCATTCGCCGATCGCGCCGGTGCGCACCATGTCGTCGCCGAAGAACGGGAACTGGTTCTTGAGCCGCTCGCGAAGCTCGGGCAGCTGGTGGTCGAGACCGCCGAGCGCAGCGATGAACGGCTGGTTGTGCAGGAAGTTCATCTGCAACCGGATGAGCGTGCGGTCCTCGGCGTGCAGCGCGAGCCAGGCGTCGTACATGCGGTAGTGGTTGAGATTGAAGAGCGCATGCGTCGGCAGCGGATCGAGCGAGGCCGGATCGAGCGTCCCGGTCGCCACCGCCACCAGCGTCTGGTCGAGCACCGCGGTGATGCCGACGCTCGCCGAGAATGCCATGGCGTCGAGCGCGCTGCGCTTCTTGTCCTCGAAGCTTTGGCGGATCCTGAGGTGATAGAGGGCGCGATTTGCCATGTTGGGGTTGCCACCGGCGATCGTGCCGTCGGCGCCGACGGTCACCGGACCGGCGAGCGGCGCCGTCGCGCTCTCGAAGAATTGCTTGCCCAGCGTGTTGGTGCGCGCCGGGCCGCCGCCGCCCTGGTAGAGGAACACCGGCCGGTCGGGCACCGCCGCGTCGAGCTCGGCGAGCGTCGGCAGGCGCAGCTCGGCGAACATCCGGGGGGTGCCGGCGCCCATCGCAGTGATGAACTGACCCGGGGGCGCGTCGCGCCGGCGCGCGGCGAGCATCGCCAGGACTTCGGCGAGGTTCGATGCAAGCTCCCACTGCGCCACGTGATAGCCGGGGCGATTCGCCAGGCTCACGAAATGCGTGTGGCTTTCGATCAAGCCGGGAACGACCGTGTGGCCGCGCAGATCGATGACCTCGCCCTTGGAGCTCGAGTTCGAACCCCGGTCCACTGCGGCGAAACGCCCGTTGCGGATGGTCACCGACGAGACGACCGAGTTGCGGTCATCCATGGTATGGATCCTGCCGTTGACCAGCGTGAGCTCGCTGTCCTTGGCCTTGCCGCGGCGGTGGGACTTGCCGTCGTGGCGCTCGTCGTCGCGGCTCGCGGCCGCGGGGCCGCCCAGCGCGGCCGAGACGCCGGCTGCGGCGCCGGCCTTCAGCAGATTGCGGCGGCTCAGGCCTTTTCCGTCCAGCCCGTCCTTGTCTTTCCTGCTCATGGTAGCCCCCTAGGTAGTTGGCGAATCGAGATGGTGCACGGATATGGCGCGACCCCGCTTGTATCCTGACGCCATGCTACTTCCAAAGGGTCTGGCGATTCATTGAAGATGATTTTGGGTTGATGTTCATCATTCATGAATCGCACCCAAACCACGGTGGCCACGACCCGCAACCGAGGTTCGAAGGAAAGCGGTCCAAGCTTTCCCTCCCGGGAACAACCCATTAACATGAGTTGGCCGCTTCGACTTCCGGAGGATCCGATTGAAGTGCGCATTTGCATTTCGCGTGCTGGGCAGTGCCTGCCTTGCGCTCGCCTTCCAGGCGGGAGCGCAGGAAACCGCCTGGCGGGTGAGCGTCGGCGGCGGGCTGGTGAGCATCCCGAGATTTCCGGGCGCGGACAGCCAGAGAATCCTCGCTTTGCCGTTCGTCGCAGCAAGTTACGGGCGTTTCTTTTTCGGCGCGGATCCAGGCGCCGCGAGCCTGGGTGGGGTCGGTGTCAATCTTTACCGGGACTCGCATTGGCGCCTTGCCACCGCGCTTTCCGCGGGCCTCTCGGGAAGAAAGGAGTCCGACGATCCGCGGCTGCAAGGCCTGGGGGATGTAGACCGCACCGTTTCGGCCGGCGTGGGAGTCGCCTACACGCAGGACTGGTTCACGCTGAGCACGAGCGTCCTCAGCGATGTTCTCAACCGGGGCCAGGGTACGCTCGCGCGTTTCGCCGCCCGGGCACGCTACCGGGCCGACGAGCACCTGAGCTTATTCGCCGGGCCCGGACTGACCTGGGCGGACAAGCGTTATACGCAGACGTTCTTCGGCGTAGACGCGAGTCAAAGCGCGGCCTCGGGACTGCCGCAATTCGACGCGCACGCGGGCCTGAACAGCGTGCGCTTCTCGCTCGGCGCCGGCTACCGGTTCGATCGCCGCTGGGGCGCGGGCGCGTTCGGCTCGATCTCGAGGCTGCAGGGCGATGCGGCCTCGAGCCCCATCACCGAGGACAAGTCGCAGTACTTCATCGGCGCCGTCGTGTCGTACCGTTTCGGCAACGCTACCGGCCTGCAGGACCCCGGCGGGTTCGTATCCGCCGGCCAGTGAACGGCGCGGAGCCTGCCGGCGACGTCACGTCGCGGCTGCTACCTCACGGCCCAGGGATTGCCGCTCTCCTGGATTGAAAGAACTCCCACCGCGAAGCGCAGATTATGACTGTGCCATTGTTCACGATTTCCCGTTTCCGGCGCCCCTTCAGGGCGCCCCCATAGCTCATAATTTCCGATTCCGTCCAGGGTTCCGGCGGGTAACCGCTGGTCCCGATGGCATGAGCCGCGACCTTTTCCACTTCGAGGAAGCTCGGAGATGGACTGCGGATTTCGCAGCGCGCCAGGCGCGAACCTTCGCCTTCGATCGCCCGGTTTCCTATCTGGCGAGGGTCGTCTTGCTCGCCGCGGTGTATTTTTCCGCGGCCAAGCTTGCCTTGCTGGTGGCGATACCGCCGGGCTACGCCACCGCGGTGTGGCCGGCTTCGGGTATCGCCCTCGCTTCGGTCCTGCTGCAGGGCAACCGCGTCTGGCCGGGCATCTGGCTGGGCGCTTCGCTCGTCAACATCACCGTCCAGTCTTCGCTGGTGGCCGCGACTCTCATGGGCGCGGGCAATACCCTGGAAGCGCTTGCCGGTGCGGCGCTCGTCCGCGCGTATATCGGCTCGGCCGGGATGTTCCAGCGCGGAGAGGACGTGGTCAAATTCGTCGCCATCGCCGCTTCGAGCGCGACGATCGCAGCGACGGTCGCGGCGGCGCCGCTCGCCCTCGTGCATTCGCTGGGATCGCCCGAATTGTTGTGGAACTGGTGGACATGGTGGCAGGGCGACACCGTTGGAATCATCATCGTCGCTCCCCTGATCCTGGCCTGGGCCGCTCGCGCCAATCCCGCCTGGACGCCCTGGAAAATCGCCGAAGGATCGATTCTCGTCTGCCTCCTGTCGGGAGTGACGTACGCGATATTCGGCGCGGGCATGGCCTCGTACATCCCTTCGCTGCCGCTCACTTTCGCGATCCTGCCGTTCGTCATATGGGCCGCTTTCCGCTTCCAGCAGCGCGAAGTCGCGACCGTGAACGCCTTGGTGTGCGCAATGGCCGTCTGGTTTACGCTCGGGGGGAGCGGCCCGTTCGCGCAAGGATCGCTGAACGAGTCGCTTTTGCTGCTGCTCGCGTTCATGTGCACCGTGGTGACGATGGGGCTCGTGCTCAGCGCGATCATCGGCGAACGCGGGCGCGCGGTCGAGGCGACGCAGCGCATCATGCAGGACTTGCGCGAGCAGACGATCCGCGACTCGCTGACTTCCCTCTACAACCGCCGCTTCCTGCTGGATTATCTTGAGCGGGAGTTGATCCGCGCAAAGCGCGAGCGCGCACCCCTTGCGGTGATCATGATGGATCTGGACCGCTTCAAGGAGATCAACGACAGCGCCGGACACCAGGCAGGCGACCAGGTGCTCGAGGAAGTTGGCGCCCTTCTAAGGCGTCACGTTCGCGGCAGCGACATCGCCTGCCGCTATGGCGGCGAGGAGTTCGCGGTGGTGCTTCCGAAGACGACCTTCGAGAGCGCGCTCCGCAGGAGCGCGGAGATCTGCTCGGCCATCAGGCGCGAGCCGGACCGGCTGCTTGGAGTCACCGCTTCGCTCGGGATCGCGCTGTGTCCGGCGCATGCGACGGAAGCGGAGGCCCTCCTGCGCGCCGCCGACCGTGCGCTCTACGAAGCCAAGAGAGCGGGACGCAATCAGGTCAGGATGTCTGCCGGCCAGACCGGCCGCGCCGGATAGACGGCCAAGCAAGACCGGAAAGCCGCGCCGCGTGCGTCACGCCTTGTCCGCCAGGAACGATCCGCTCAGCGCGGCGAATTCTTTCGCGGCGTCCCACTGGACGATATGCTTGCAGCGGTCGACGAGGTGCAGATCGAGACCAGGGTGGAGTTTCAGTGCGAGTGCAGCGCGTTCTGCGGCATGGCCACGGTCCTCCCTTCCGTAGATCAGCCGCAACGGCACCGGCACTTCGGCGAGCCGGCGCCACAGCGGCTTCGATCCCTGCTTTGACTCTTTCTTCTCGCCGGCGCTCGCGTGCCTGCGCTCGAGAAACGCGCGGAAATTCTTTCCGGTGCTCATGCGGTGGCGAGTCTGCAGGGCAACCGGCGTAATTCGGGCCCTGTCGAAGACGCTCTCCTCAAGGAGCCTGCGTGTTTCTTCGAGCGTGGGTTCCGCGGCTCCGCCTTCTTCGCCCTCCGCGGCGTCCGATTTTCCACCGCCGGGCAGGGGCGGAAGCAGGCTTCCAGTGCCGAGCACGACGACCCGCGGGACGCGTTCGGCGTGCTCGAAAGCGAGACCTACGGCGATGCGCCCGGACTGCGAATGGCCGATGAGATGCCCTTTCTGCAGCCGCAGGGCATCCATGAACGCAAGGACGAAGCGTGCGCGATAGGCGACTGAAGGGTCCCCGGGGTTATCGCTCAGGCCGAATCCCGGCTGATCGCAGGCGATCACGCGCAGGCCGCATGCCGCCAGGTCTGCCAGATTCCCCGTCCAGACGTCCGCCGAGGAGCCGAGCGACGCTCCGTGCAGCAACAGGACCGCCGGCCCGTTTCCTTCCTCCAGATAGCGGATGCGCAACCCTTCCACCTCGATGAAATTCTCCCGGGCCATCTATTTCTCGGCGAGATCCAGCAGTACGCCGTCGGGATCGGCAAGGTGATGAGTGCCGTAGGGGCAGCGCTCGAAAAGCTTCAGTCGCGCCTGTCCCTCGGGCCCCGCGCCCACGGGAAAGGGGCGCAAATGCGGATTGTTGTCGCCCACGGCTTGCAAGCGCTCCTTCACCGCCTGCAGGTTCTCAACCCTGAAGCCGATGTGATCGAATCCGGGGCGGGCGATGCCGCCGCCCTCGTAATCGAGGATGCTCCAAGGCATGAGGATGAAGGTTATCCGGCCGTCGCTTAGATAATGGTTCGAGTCGTCCGCCTTTTTTTTGAGCCGCTCGAAGCCAAACAGGTCGACGTAGAACTCCGCGACCTCGTCGACGTGCAAGGTGCGAAGCGCCAGATGGCTGATGGCGCGGGCTTGCTCGCGCGCCGCCTCGACGTAAACCGATGTGCGGTTCTCCATGTTCTCCTGCGACAGGTCGAAGAGGTTGCCCGCGGGATCGTGGGTGCTGATGCCGGCAAAAGGACGCGTGCCGGGGCGCTTCAGGACTTCGATGGCGGGGTAGCGCTTGCGCAGCCGCGCGCAAGTCCGTTCGACGTCCTCCACCTCAACGCCGAAGTGGTCGAGCCCCGCCGGGCGGCCCGCCTTGCGCGGATTGATGTTGAGGCCCACATAGCCGTCGCTGACGGTCACCGCCCGGTCGGGTCGCGTGTCGGCCGCGGTCTTCATGCCGAACACCGCCTCGTAAAATCTGCCCTCGAGCGCGTACTGGTCGCTGACGATGGCGATGTGTTTGATTTTTGCGGACATGAATCAGCGCCCCCGGAGAAATATTTCTCTGAACTCCTTTTCGTGCCGGTCTGCTTCGCGTGCGAGCCGCGGGTTTACGTAGTGCAGTTTCAGCGGAATCGAAGCGGGGCCCTGAACGACGTCGCTGCGCGCGGGCACGCGTCCGCGATCGCGGATGAGCGCCTGGCCCTCCGCCGAAAGCAGCAAGTCCACGAGCAGGCGACCGGCGTTCGGATGCGGAGCTCTCGCCGATACCGCGACCTGACTCGGCGAGGTGATGACCGGATCGAGGGTCCTCACCCAGTCGACGGGCGCCCCGGCCCGCTTCGCCTCTTCCATTTCGGCGGCGTGCACCAGCGCCAGGGGAAAATCACCCGCGATCAGGAGCCTGGCAAGCAAGCTGTGGCCGCGACGGAACTGCGGATTCTGCCGGGCGAGCGAACGCATGAAGGTGGGGCCTCTTTCCCTGCCGAGATAGTCGAGCATGGCGGCATACCATTCGACGTCGCTTTCGTCCATGGCGAACTTTTCTTTCCACCTCGGCTGCAGCAGATCCTCCCAGCTCTTCGGGGCCTCGGACGGCGGCACCGAGCGGGTGTTGTAGCCGATAACGTATTGGCGCACGTAAATCGCCGCCCAGCGGCCCTGCGGGTCGACCGCTCCTGCGGGAAATCCGCTGCGTGTCTCCGGGGAGGCGTAGGCCGCGAGCAATCCTTCCTGCGCGAGCGCATCGATGTCGAGGTGATTGAATGAAACCACGTCCCAGAAGAATTTTCCGGCGCGCATTTCGGTGAGGATGCGCGTGCGGATCTTCTCTCCCGGTTGGCGCAGGATCGTGAGATTCAACTCGGGATATTTCTCCCGGAAGCGCTTACGGAGCGGCGCCGTGTCGGGCGTGTTCATCGCGGTGTACCACACGACCTCGCGTTCCTTTCCGGTCGCATCGGCCGGGCGCGTGGGCGCCTGCGCGGGCGCCGCCTCGGCGCAGAAAAAGAGCGCGGCGAGCAGGGAAGCGAAGCTCGCGACCCCGCTCGACGCGGGCAGTCCCTTCGGCATGCCGTTACCGGGGCGAAAAATGTCAGTCTAGCAGGTGAGAGCGCGGGCGCCGCGCCCCGCGGCGTGCGACCGTTCTATAATCGCGTTGCGGGTCGATCAACCGCGGGAGGAAACACCCGGATCCATGTCGCATGCAGTCGGTCCGTTCGCCAATCTCGACGAGAGCGCATTGCGGGCGCTCGCGCCCCATGGCGCTGTGCGCTCGTTTTCCAAGAATGCAGTGGTCGTCAGCGAAGGCGATGAGACCGACTCCCTCTACATCCTGCTTTCCGGGCGGGTCAAGGCGTTCGTGAGCGAGGAGGACGGCAGGGAGGTGGTGCTCAGCACCATCGGCGTGGGGGACTACTTCGGCGAGTTGGTGCTCGACGGGGGCCCGCGTTCCGCGTCGATCATGACTCTCGAGCCGTGCCGCTTTTTCGTGATTCCACGCGGCGACATCGAGGGATTGCTCGACCGCAACCCGGCATTCGCGCGCCACCTGATCCGCATGCTGATCGGCAAGGTGCGCACCCTCACCCAGAAGGTTCTCGACCTGGCCCTGAAGGATGTCTACGGGCGGTTCGCCAAGTTCATCGACGAGAACGCGGTCGAGCAGAACCGCACACGCGTGGTGCCCGAGCGCCTGACCCAGCACGATATTGCCGCGCGAATCGGCGGCTCGCGCGAGATGGTGAATCGCATCGTCAAGGACCTCACCGCGGGCGGCTACATCTCGGTCGACGCCAAGCAGATCACGGTTCACAAGAAATTGCCGTCGCACTGGTGAGACCGCGGGGCGGCGGCGTCCCATGCACCGGCTCGAGAACAGCCGCCCTGGCCGCCGAAATGTGCATCTGACACAAAACCGCTGTGCCGGAGGACGGCGATTGCGGACGATCAAAACTTTAAAGTGATCTCCATCGGGTTGGCGATTTCCGCCGGCCCCTAGACAAACGGAGACCACGATGATCAACCGCAAAAATCTCTCTGGCGAGTCCGAGTTCTTCGCCGTTACCGCGATCGCGATCTGCGCCGTCCTGGTGGCAGCAGCTGCAGGTTTCCTGGCCCCGGCGGCCGCGACCTCCGATGTTTCGACCCAGAGCACCGCAACTTACGCCGCCCCCGCAGGCTACTTCCCGGACCAGTTCGTCAATCAGGCCAAGGAAGTCGAGCCGATGCCGGAGATGTACTACTGAGCCGGAGGAGCGACAGGAAAAAGCGGCTTGGGCCGCCGGCGGCCGAGGGCCAAGAAAACTACCCAAAAAGAATGCTGGTGCCGGGAGGTTGGCCTGGAGAATCTCCAGGCCTCTTTTTTTTGGCGCCAGCCCGGCGAAAGGCAGCGGGACGGCGTTTCCAAGGGCGAAGCTGTCGCCTGCAGGAGACAAATACCGTGCGTTTTTCCGCTTTTGGGGCGCATTCTGTCCGCAAGATCACCAAAAAGCGGCCCGCGCGCCTGCCTTGCTTGGCCGCACCGCAACTTCATGATATCGTCATTCCGCTACCTGGCGTCCCAGTCAAAGGGGTGGAACTCATGTCCTGGATCACGTTGGTGACGGTGCTGGTCGTGTGGCCTGTGGTTGGGCTGGGCGTGGCTTATCTGTTCGGGCGCTTCATACACGGAGTGGAAGTCTCGCAAAGCGCCAGCGATCTCGCACCCCCCGTGGTGAGCCACCTGCGTCACGTGAAGCGCGCAAGAACGCCATCGCGCGCGGCAACCCAGACCAAAGCGCGGCGCGAAGCCGCCGGCGGGCGCCGCTTCCACTGAATCTCGTCCCGGCAAGGGACATTCCTTCCCGGCCCCGGTGCCGCACGGCACTAGCGGGCAGCACCTTTGAGGATGATTTGCTCGAACAGGGCGAATGATTTTTCCTGCTCGTCGAGCAAGGTCGCGGCATCGAGCAATTTGAGCCTGACCCCCCTGACCGGCGATTCGATTTTTACGTTGGTCGGGACGTAGCCTATTTTTGCCAGTATGCGCTGCCCTTCCGCGCCGATGATGTAGTCGTAGAAC
>DATHJM010000184.1:0-4040 GCA_035489775.1 Burkholderiales bacterium | reverse complement strand
TTCACCGAATTCAAATCGGCCATTCCCGAGAAAAATCCGAGAGGCTCGGGCGCGACCTACGGCGCGGCCGGCGATCGCGACGGCAACGGCTGGTGGGCGCAGATGGCGATGGATACCGTCTACAAAGGCGACGTCGCCACCGGCAAGGCAATCGAAATCAAGATGCCCGATGTCAAGGTCGATCGCCTGTTCGGCAAAGATCGCGCCTTCTACGAAACCGTCAGCGACCTGGGGTTCAACGCCCCGTTGCCGTGGTCGCAGGGCCCGCGCCGCATGGGCACCGACAAGAACGCCGACCTCCTGTGGGTGGGCAATTCGTACGGTGCGTCGTGGGCGAAGATCAACACCAGGACCCTCGAGACGACGATCGTCCCGCTGCCGGATCCCGCGATGCAGGCGTATCACATCGCGGTCGACGGCAAGCACAACGTCTGGGGCAACCTGTGGACCGCGGACCGCATCGTCAGGCTCGATCCTGCTACGTCCGCGTGGACCATATTCGATCTGCCGGTGCGCGGCACGGAAATCCGCCATATCGCGCTGCTCGAGCGCGGCGACAAGCTGGCCGTGGTGGTGCCGGTCTACCGCACCAGCCAGATGGGCGTCATGACCGTGCGCAGCGAGGCCGAGCTCGCGACTCTCAAGACGAAGGCGCAGTAAATGAAAAAAGAAGCCCCTCCGAAGAGGGGTTGAAGCGGGTCGCTGTTTCCGTCAGTTCGCGGCGAAGCAGTAGAACAGGCCGGCGCCGCCTGAGGCTTTCAGCTGGTCCTGGCTGCAACCGCGCGAGCCGTGCGATGAGTTCCAGGACTTCATGTGCCGGGTGTCCTTCAACCCCTGCAGGTCATGGTGTCCGACGATCGCCGAGCCCTCGCCGCTTTTCGTCCAGTTGCCGCAGGTGGTGTCCCCGCCCGCCGTCGAGAAATTCCCGGCCGGGTCCGAGCCCGTCAGGATATCGTGCACGTTCACCGGATCCCCGCGGCCGCTTACCACCTCGCCCTTCTCGTTCAGGGCCGTCTGCTTGTTGAGGTTGTTCTTCTCGGAATGCAGGTCCCTCACGCTCTTGGCTACCACCACGCCTTTGGCGTTCCGCCACGGACCCTTGCCGATGCGATCGCGCGCGTCTGCGCCCGCGTCGCCTCCCGGCAATGTCGTGCTCAGGTATGCGCGCCAGTTCGTCGCCTTTGCGCCCGCCGCCTTGGCAAGCGCCGCGCAATGCGCATCCGCGCCCTCCAGCCCGCCCAGATCGGCGCCCTTGCCCGTGCCCGTGCTGGTGACGAAGAACGTCATGTTGGCCTGCTGCGCCTGCACGGTGGGTGCCATGCCGGCCACGACCGCCGCGACGCAAATGCCTGCTGCCGAGATTCTCGAAAAACTCATCTGACCTCCTTTGATTTATCGAATCGAACCAACGTGGAAACAGCCGGCGAGATTATAGGCCAGGCGACATGATTCAAGCCGCAGCCCGGGCGCCCGAGGGTAGCAGGGGGACTCCGGTCAGGCGCTGCAATTCTTCGAACGCGAGCCCCGGGATGAGCCGGCTCGCGGCGAGCCCGCGCGGCGTGACGTCGATCACGGCGAGGTCGGTATAGATACGCTTTACCACTCCGATGCCGGTAAGCGGATAGGTGCAGCGGGGCACGATCTTCGACTCCCCGCCTTTCGTGAGATGCTCCATCATCACCCACACGTTCTTCGCCCCGACCGCGAGATCCATCGCGCCGCCCACCGCGGGGATCGCGTCGCCGCCGGTGTGCCAGTTGGCGAGGTCGCCCGTAACCGAGACCTGGAACGCGCCGAGCACCGCGATGTCGAGATGCCCGCCGCGCATCATCGCGAACGAATCGGTGTGGTGGAAGTAGGCGCCGCCGGTCAGCAAGGTCACGGGTTCCTTTCCGGCGTTGATGAGGTCTCCGTCTTCCCCGCCCGGCGCGGGTGCCGGACCCATTCCCAGGATGCCGTTCTCGCTATGCAGAAAAATCTCGCGGTCCTTCGGCAGATGGTTGCCGACGAGCGTCGGCATGCCGATTCCCAGGTTGACGTACGAGCCCTCGGGGATGTCGAGCGCGATGCGCTTCGCGATCTCGTCCCGGGTGAGCTTTGCGTAGCTCATCGCCCCGTTGCCATCGCTTTGCCTGATATCCCCCGCGTCACGCTGGCTGCGGGGATCCAATTGCCGCCCTTGCGCGGCACCTTCACGATCCGCGTCACGAAGATCCCCGGCGTCACGATGCACTCGGGGTCCAGCCCTCCGAGCTCGACGACCTCGTACACCTGCGCGATCGTGATCTTCGCCGCGCTCGACATGGTCGGCCCGTAGTTGCGCGCGCTCTTGCGGTAGACGAGGTTGCCCCAGCGGTCGCCGCGCTCGGCCTTCACCAGCGCCACGTCGCCGCGAAGCGCCTGCTCGAGCACGTAGCCTTTACCCTGGATCGTTCGCGTTTCCTTTCCCTTGGCGAGATCGGTGCCGTAGCCGGTGGGCGTGTAGAAGGCGGCGATGCCCGCGCCCGCCGCGCGCATGCGCTCGGAGAGGGTCCCCTGCGGAACGATCTCGAGCTCGACCTTCCCGGCGCGGTAGGCCTCCTGGAAATGGTGCGAATCGACTTGCCGCGGATACGAGCAGATGAGCTTGCGCACGCGCCCGGCCTTGAAGAGCGCCGCGATCCCGACTTCGCCGTTGCCGGCGTTGTTGTTGACGATGGTGAGGTCCTTTGCGCCTTGCGCGATCAGCGCGTCGACCAGCTCTTCGGGAACGCCGGCGCCGCCGAACCCGCCGATCAGCACAGTCGAACCGTCGCGCACGTCGGCGAGGGCGGATTCAACCGAAGGGACGATCTTGTCGATCATATCGTTGCGAAGGATATCGCTTTTGCCCGCAGGCCGCGAACCGACGCGGGGCTGCTAGAATTGCAGCTCAAAACAAAGACCGTCCAACATGCCCGCAAAGAGAAAACGCCCCGAAGAGCTGCGCAGCCACCGCTGGTACGGCGTGGGCGACCGCAAGACCTTCGATCACCGCTCGCGCACCGCGCAGATGGGCTACGACAAGAGCGATTACGCCGGGAAACCCGTGATCGCCATCATCAACACCTGGAGCGACATCAATCCCTGCCACGCGCATTTCCGGACGCGCGCCGAGGAAGTCAAGCGCGGCGTGTGGCAGGCGGGCGGCTTTCCGATCGAGATGCCGGCGATCGCGCTCGCCGAGCCGTTCCAGAAGCCTTCCACCATGATGTACCGCAATTTCCTGGCGATGGAAACCGAGGAGCTCCTGCGCTCGTATCCCGCCGACGGCTGCGTGCTCATGGGCGGATGCGACAAGACGACGCCCGCTCTGGTGATGGGCGCGCTCTCCATGGGGCTCCCGATGATCTACATGCCCGCGGGGCCGATGCTGCGCGGCAACTGGCACGGGCAGGTGCTCGGCTCGGGCAGCGATTCGCGCAAGTACTGGGCGGAGCTGCGCGCAGGAACGATCACCGAGCGCGACTGGGAAGAGATCGAGCAGGGCATCGCGCGCTCGCCGGGCCACTGCATGACGATGGGCACGGCATCGACCATGACCTCGGCCGCGGAAGCGCTCGGCCTCGCGCTCCCCGGCTCGGCGTCTATCCCCGCGGCCGACTCGCACCACGCGCACATGGCGACCGCAACCGGAAAGCGCATCGTCGACATGGTGTGGGAGGACGCCACGCCGAAGAGCCTGCTCACGCCGTCATCGTTCGACAACGCGGTGACCTGCGTTCTCGCGTGCGGCGGTTCGACCAACGCCGCAATTCACCTCATCGCGATGGCGCGGCGCGCGGGCGTGCCGCTCGACCTCGAGCGCTTCGACGCGATCTCGCGCAAGACGCCGGTGATCGCCAACCTGCGCCCCTCGGGCAAATACCTGATGGAGGACTTCTACTATGCGGGCGGCCTGCGCGCGCTGCTCGCCTCGATCGGCGACCTGCTGGATCTCAAGGCGAAGACGGTGAGCGGCAGGACGCTCGGAGAAAATCTCGAAGGCGCAAAGATCTACAACGCCGACGTGATCCTGCCGC
>DATHJM010000183.1:0-5625 GCA_035489775.1 Burkholderiales bacterium | reverse complement strand
CGGCGGCTACTGGATGATCCAGGTGAAGTCGCGCGCAGAGGCGATCGAATGGGCCAAGCGCTGCCCCGCTTCGGAGAACGAAACGATCGAGGTCCGCCAGGTGCAGGAGATGTCGGATTTTCCGCCCGAGATCCTTCCTCCCAAGCTCGGCGCGCGCGAGCAGGAGCTGCGCGACGAGCTGCAGAAGAAGCGCTAACTGCGGCGCGAGCGATCGGATCGCCGTGACGGTTTCCGCCACCCATGGCGCGATCGACGCGGTCTGGAGGATCGAATCGGCCAGACTCATCGCGGGCCTCGCGCGGATGGTGCGCGATGTCGGTCTCGCCGAGGAGCTCGCGCAGGACGCTCTGGTCGCCGCGCTCGAGACTTGGCCCAAGAAGGGCGTCCCGGATAACCCGGGCGCCTGGCTTATGGCCGCCGCGAAGAACAAGGCGCTGGATCACTTCCGCCGCAACAAGCTGCTCGAGCGCAAGCATGAAGAGCTCGCCGGCGAGATGGAGCTCGAGCAGGAGATCGCCGCGTCGGACCTGGAAGCCGGCCTGATCGACGCCATGGACGACGATATCGGCGACGATCTCCTGCGCCTGGTGTTCGTCGCCTGCCATCCGGTGCTCTCGACCGAAGCGCGCGCCGCGCTCACGTTGCGCCTCCTCTGCGGCCTCACGACCGACGAGATCGCGCGCGCATTCCTCGTCCCGGAGCCGACCATCGCGCAGCGCATCGTCCGCGCGAAGCGCACCCTCGCCGAGACGCGCGTCCCCTTCGAGGTCCCGCGCAAGGACGAGCTCGCCGCGCGCCTCGCATCCGTGCTCGAAGTGATCTACCTCGTCTTCAACGAAGGCTACTCGGCAACCGCAGGCGAAGACTGGATGCGGCCCGCGCTCTGCGAGGAGGCGCTGCGTCTGGGCCGCATCGTGGCCGAACTGGTCCCCAAGGAGCCTGAAGCCCACGGCCTGGTCGCGCTCATGGAGATCCAGGCATCGCGCGCGGCCGCACGGGTCGGCCCGTCGGGAGACCCGATCCTCCTGCTCGATCAGGACCGCGCGCGCTGGGATCACCTGCTCGTGCGCCGCGGTCTCGCGGCGCTGGCGCGCGCCGAGCAACTGGAGGGCAGGCTCGGGCCTTACGCGCTCCAGGCCGCGATCGCCGCCTGTCACGCGCGCTCGCGCACCGCGCAAGAGACCGACTGGGTGCGCATCGCGGCGCTCTACGACGCGCTCGCCCAGATCGCGCCTTCCCCCGTCGTTGAGCTGAATCGCGCGGTCGCGGTCTCGATGGCGTTCGGTCCGGCGGAAGGGCTCGAGCTCGTCGATGCGCTGACTTCCGAGCCGGCTCTGAAGTACTACCATCTGCTGCCCGCCGTGCGCGGCGACCTCCTCGTGAAGCTCGGCCGCCTCGACGAAGCCCGCGCGGAGTTCGAGCACGCGGCCTCGCTCACGCGCAACGCTCGCGAGCGCAAGCTCCTACTCGATCGCGCGGCCTCGTCACATAAATTCCGCGTCCTAAAGTAAGGTGAAAATCGCCACCTGGAACGTCAACGGCATCCGCGCGCGCCAGGCGCAGGTTCGCGAGTGGTTGGAGCGCGACCGCCCGGACGTCGTGTGCCTGCAGGAGCTGAAGGCGGAGCCTGCGCAGATTCCCGAGCAGGTCAAGCTCGAGGACTATCACGTGTACTGGCACGGCCTTCGCGCCTACTCCGGCGTCTCCCTTCACATCAGGAAGGGCGTGTTCGGCACCGAGCCCGCGTTCAGCCACCCCGAGTTCGACATGGAATCGCGCATCGTGCAGGCCGAGCTCGGCCGCCTCGTCCTCGCGTCGGTGTACGTGCCCAACGGCGGCAAAGACTATGAGGCGAAGCTGGGCTTCATGATCAAGCTCTCGGCGTGGGCGAAGCAGCTGCACCGGGAAGGACGCGAGCTCGTTCTCTGCGGCGACATGAACATCACCCGCACCGACATGGACGTGCATCCGAGGGAGCGAAAGCCCGGCATCATCGGCCAGCGGGAAGAAGAGCGCGAGCTCTTCGGCGATCTCCTCGGCGAGCGCCTCGTGGATGTCGGCCGCGCGCTCGACCCCGGCAATCCGAACCTCTTCACCTGGTGGGCGCCCTGGCGCAACCTGCGCCAGCGCAACATCGGCTGGCGCCTCGACTACATCCTCGCTTCACCGACGATCGCGGCACGTGCCGCAAGTTGCGTCGTTCTTGCCGACGTCGGAACGAGTGACCATGCGCCGGTGATGATGACCAGCGCGTAGATGCCTGGGTCGAGTCAGGCAGCCGTGATCGAATCGACCTTGTCGGGATAGAAGGCGAGCAGTTCCCTGATGGCCGTCATCTCGTCGTACGGCTGCTCGTAGGTCCAGACAGCGTTCTCCGGCCCGTCCTTGAACGAGTAGTACGACGCCTGGCCCTTGAACGGGCAATGGGTCTCGTGGCTCGTGCGGACGAGCCGCTCCATCTTCACGTCCTTGCGCGGGATGTAGTACACGACCGGGGCTACCACGTGGCCGACATGGGGCTCGTCGAGCTCGATCGCATCCCTCGAGTCGGCGATGACTTCGCCGTTGAACTTGACCTGCACTCGCACGCCTGCCGGCTTCGTCGTGATGCGATGGTTCGGGTACTTCTTGAATCCGGGACCGCTGTTGGCGCTCATGAGACTCTCCTTACTTACTTCTGGATCTTCCAGAATCCCATGATGCGCCCGGAACTATGCGGCGTGCAACTTCGCCTCCGGTTTGTCGAAGAACTGCGCGTCCTCGGTCGAGCCGTGCAGCGCAGTCGTCGAGGACCGTCCGCCCGCGATCACCTGCGTGAGGTCGTCGAAGTACCCCGTGCCCACTTCGCGCTGGTGCTTCACCGCGGTGAATCCCTGCTCGGCTGCGGCAAATTCCTTCTCCTGCAGCTCGACGAAGGCGGTCATGGCCCGGCGCGCATAGCCGTGGGCCAGCTCGAACATGCTGTAGTTGAGCGCGTGGAAGCCGGCAAGCGTGATGAACTGGAACTTGTAACCCATCGCCGCCAGCTCGCGATGGAATTTGGCGATGGTGGCGTCGTCCAGGTTGCGCTTCCAGTTGAAGGAAGGCGAGCAGTTGTACGCGAACAGCTTGTTCGGGTGGACCCTGCGCACGCCCTCGGCGAATTTCCTGGCGAACTCGAGGTCGGGCTTGCCGGTCTCGCACCACACCATGTCGGCGTATTCGGCGTAGGCGATGCCCCGCGACACCGCCTGTGCCAGTCCGTTCTTCACGCAGTAGAAGCCCTCGCTGGTGCGCTCTCCCGTTAGAAACGGCTTGTCGTTCTCGTCGATGTCGGTGGTGATGAGGTTCGCCGCCTCGGCGTCGGTGCGCGCCAGCAGCACGGTAGGCACGCCCATGATGTCGGCGGCAAGGCGCGCCGCGACGAGCTTCTGCACCGCTTCCTGCGTCGGCACCAGCACCTTGCCGCCCATGTGGCCGCATTTTTTGACCGAAGCCAGCTGGTCCTCGAAGTGCACGCCGGCCGCACCTGCCTCGATCATGGCTTTCATCAGCTCGTGCGCGTTGAGCACGCCGCCGAATCCGGCTTCGGCGTCGGCCACGATGGGAGCGAACCAGTCGACGTGGTTCTCGCCTTCCGCGTGATGCAGCTGATCGGCGCGTTGCAGCGCGTTGTTGATGCGCTTCACCACCCTGGGCACGCTGGTGACGGCGTAGAGCGACTGGTCGGGATACATGGACAGGCTGTCGTTCGCGTCGGCGGCCACCTGCCACCCGGACAGATAGATCGCCGGCACGCCGGCCTTCACCTGCTGCATCGCCTGATTGCCGGTCAGCGCGCCGAGCGAGTTGACGAAAGGCCGCTCGTTGCACATCTTCCACAGCTTTTCGGCGCCGCGCCTGGCGAGCGTGTGTTCGATCTGGACGCTGCCGCGCAGGCGGTACACGTCTTCGGCCGAGTAGCCGCGCCTGATGTCCTTCCAGCGCGGATTTTCAGCCCAGTCATTCCTGATTTTTGCCGTTTCCCATTCACGAGTCGTCATGCGTCGCTCCTCAAGAAAAAATTTACATTTGCGTTCATGCCGGGCATTATAGGCGTCGGAAATCGGTAAATTTGACTGTGGAAATTTCACATTGTTAATTTCACAAAGCGCATGACCCGACACATCCGCAAGAGTCACTTCCTCGGCACCAAGCTGCGCGCCCTGCGCAAACGCAATGGCCTGACCCTGGAAGAGTTGTCGGCGCGCTGCATTCAACTGGACTCGCAGAACGCGCCATCGGTCTCCTATCTGAGCATGATCGAGAGCGGCAAGCGGGTTCCGTCGGAAGACGTGCTCGGGGTGCTGTCATCGTTGTTTCAACGCGAGCCGCGCTGGTTTCTCGATGACAATCCGGAAATGGAAGCCACGGCAGTCAAGCAGCGGGCAGGCGGCGCAGCGGGCGTGCCGCTCGAGCCCGCGTTCCTGTTTTCGAAGGAACTGTTGCGGGCGGCGATCCCCGAGTTGCTGGCGCAAACCGGCACCACCGGACGGGAGTTCGCCCACCTGCTGATTCGCTCGCACCAAGAGATGTCGCGCAATGCCTTTCCCGATCTCGAGCGATCGGCGGAAAGCGTCGGCGAGCGCAAATTTCCGCTCGGCGCCGACGACCTGATGCGTCTTTGCAAGCACCACGGTCTGGCCATTCGCTGGTTTGACCGCAAGCCGGTGCTCGCGCGCGACAAGGATCGCGAGCTGCGCAGCATGGTGCGCTCGTTTTTCGAGCCGCCACGCACCGTCTATCTGAATCGCGAGTTGCAGGCCGACCCGGCGCGGCTGAAGTTCGACCTCGCCTCGCACCTGGGCCACATGGTGCTGCACGAAGGCGACGGACTCAAGTCCGCGCATGCCACCGGCGGGGAAATGGGCGGCAGTCCGGAAAGCGGCTCGGAATTCGCCGCCGGCATGAACGCGCAAGACGTGCTGCACGCCTGGCGCGATTTCGAGTGCAGTTTCTTTGCCGGCGCACTGCTGTGTCCCAAGGTGCCGTTCCGGCGCTTCCTGACGCGCGAGTCACATCGGGTCGAAGCCGGGGGAAAAATCGAGCTCACGCCGGCCGTGATGATGCGGCGCATGACCAAGGTATCGCCGTACCCCTACTGGCATTTCTTCGACGCCTATCCGCCCGGATATTTGCGCGCGGTGTATCGCGGCAACGGCATCCCGCTGCCTTGGGGCAACATGGCGCAAGTCACCGACCCTTGTCCGAACTGGGCCGTCTTCCGCATGCTCAACGAGAACCGCAGTGCCGATCGCAGCTCGCAGATCTCAGTGTTGCGCGACGGCGATCAGTCCCTGCTGTATTGCTGTCACTCGCGGCGCACCAACGACATGGCGGGCAATCCCCATGTGTTGTCGGTGGGGATCGACCTGGTTCCGGCGCTGCGCTCGCACAGCGTCGATGCGGAAGATATCGTCGCGAGCACCACCGATGAATGCCTGCATCACCATGGCGAAGCGAGAATTCCCAAAGCCGCGGTCGAGGCGATCAAGGGAGCGGCCAAAGTACTGAACATCGCCTGGGTAGAGGATGCGCTATCGAGGCCCGCGCGCATCATTTGTCCGCGCAGCACGCATTGTCCGCGAACGGAACATTGCGATCGCG
>DATHJM010000182.1:0-8228 GCA_035489775.1 Burkholderiales bacterium | reverse complement strand
GAAGGGCCGTCTGGCTGTAGATGCTGCCGAACTCGGTGCGCTTGCCTCCGCCCGTCGGATTGACGTGGCAGGCCATGCACTTCGCGCCGCTGCGCACCGCGAGATACGGCTCGGCGCGCGACGCGGCGGGCGCAAGCAGAGCGACGGCGAGCAGCGTCGCCGCGGTTGCCGTTCCGGTTTTCATGACACTCCCTTTTGTTATTGTGTCTGCGCCCCGTCCTGGATCCACTGGCGGATCACGTCGATCGTCGATTGCGGGAGATACGGCCCGCCATCCGGCATGCGGTCGCCGAGCGACTGCGTTCCTTCGAGCTTCTGGATGATGAAACTCCCGTCCGGATTTCCGGGAACCACGCGGATCAGGTTCGAGTCGCGGGGGCTGGCGACGTTGATCAGGTTTCCCGCGGAAAAACCGGGATCGAGCCGCAGCCCCTGCTGCGCCCCCGCGCCACCGTGGCAGCCGGGAACCGCGCAGTTCACGGAGAAAACGTTGGACTGGATGGAGGCCAGCGTCGGCGTGAGCCCCGCCACCGGCGGCGCAAGGCTTCCGCCGCCGCTTCCACCCGAAAGCGGCTGCCCGTTCTGGTCGAGGCCATCGCCGCTGCCGGCGCCGCAGGCGGCGAGGGCAAGCGCCACGATCACAATTCCTCCGCGCACGAACGGAGAGGCGTGGTTTATCGGGATTGCCTAGGGGATGGGCGTGATGTTCCCGCGGATCTCGCCGCCCGAGCAGCTAGTGGTACCAGCGGGACCGCAGAGGTTATTAGTGCTGTGAACGTTGAAGTAAAGGTAGTTCGAGAAGAAACTCGAAACGTCGGACGTCGACATCGGTGTCTTTGCAGTCGGGAACGCGATATTCCCACCAAGGGCCTGGTTGAATCCGATTGTGACCGGTCCTTTGCACGTAGGTCCTCCGGCACACGGAGGGTTTACAGAAACAGACGTGTGGATATGCGCCCCATTCAAAGTGGTGTTGGTGACGTTGTGCGTGATGTAGGAAATCAGGATGGTGCGGGTCGCCGCGTCCGCGAGCAGTGTTCCCGTGCCGGTCGCGGTGCTCGTCGAGTCCGGGTCACCTACAGCGGTTACTTCCTGGGCCCCGGTGAGGTTCGCCACGGCGGCGAGGACGCCGCCCTGCGCAGTGATCTGGCCGCGAATCTCGCCACCAGAATTGGCCACGGTATGGACGTTGAAGTAGAGTTCGCCCGCCAGGAGCGCGGTGTACTGAGCCGGCGTGAGTCTCGTGCCAGGCGGCACGTAGGCGGTTGCGCCATCGCTCGCCAGAGTCAGACCGATGATAACGGGTCCGTTCGCGGTGGGGTCTCCGATGGGCGCCTGGTGGATGTGATGCCCCCCCGTGGTCGGAGGACCGGACAGTCCGCTGAAGGTCATGCCGCCGGTGATTCGTACGTTCCCGTTCAGATCGGTGTCCGTCGGATCGACGATGACCCCGCCCACGCCGGTTGCAGAGGTCGTAACCGGCGGGTTTTGCAGGGCACCGGTGAGTACCGTCGAGCGTATGACCGTCTGCGTCGTCTGCGCGCCGCAGGTGATCGCCACGTTGGTAATGTCTGCTGCGCCCACCGTGCCCGTGCCGTTGGCGACCGTACATCTTTGGTTGGGGGCTGCTACTTGGACGTTGTAAATGCTGCCGCTCGCGAGACCAGCGAAGTTGAAGTTGCCGGGAGCCGCCATCGACATGTCGCTCCCGCCGTTGAGTTTCAGCACGACGGTACCGGTTGATCCAGAGAGCGTGCCGCCGACGGCGTAGGTCACAGCTCCGCCACCGCCACCTCCGCTGCCGCCACCGCAGGAGACGATGATCCCGGCCAGGACGGCAGACACGATCAGGCCTATCAAGCTGTTTCGTACGTTCATCATGAGCATCCCCCTTCGTGGCGTTTGCGATGCTGCGAGGCATCGCGGTTTGTTCTCAGGCAGGTCGGCACGGCGCGGATAGCCCAAAGGAATCATTCGCGCTTTCGCGAACCCGCGCCGTGACGGCAGATGCGTAAACAGCATCTTGGCGGGATTATTCCGCTGGCATGGCGTCGTGTCCTCCGGCGAAAATGCCGGAAGGGTTCGGCCGCTTGCGCTGTTAACCTCTGTTCGGCGGGCGTGCCCGTCGACCGAATTCCAAAGGAGAACCAGGATGCCGACCGATCGTGCCCTCAGGCTGCTTGCAGTCTCCGTGATGCTGTCCGGGCTTGCCGCCTGCGGAGGCGGCGGTGGATATGGAGGCGGAGGCGGGAACATGCCCGTTAGCGGCGCGGCGCCGAGCAAGCTCTTCGGCGCCGACTCCCCCCATATGGCGATCGGCTCGCTCGCCAATCCGAACCCGGGCGCGGGAACCATTCCGGTCGACCGCATCATCAGCGGACCGTACTACACCTCGCTTTCGAACAACATCGGCAGCCTGGCGCTCGATCCGGCGCTCGACTATCTGTACGTGGGAAACGGCACGTCGATACGCGTTTTCTACAGTGCGAGCATGGCCAACGGAGACGTCTCCCCGCTGCGAGCGATCTCTGGCATCGGCAATACCGGCTCGCTGTTCCTGGATGCTGTCAACAACCGCCTCTACGTGGGCGATGACGTCAACGGGGTGAAGGTCTTCAACGGGGCGAGCATGGCGAGCGGCGCGCTTGCGCCCAATCGCACGATCACGGGCGATTTCGGCGCGACCTTTGCAATACACGGGGTCGCAGTCGACACGACGGTGAAAAACATCCTCTACGTATCGAACACGAATCACACGTCTTCCAGCGACCAGATCAGCGTCTTCGACGGCGCGGGCACGGTGAACGGCAGCAACACTCCGAGCCGGACGATCACGCCGAACCCGGCTTCCGGCGTCGGCGGCATTTTCCTCGATGCCGCGAATGACCGTCTCTACGTGGCCAGCGGCAGCAGTGCCTCGAATGTGATGGTCTTCGACACGGCGAGCACCGCAAACGGATCGATAACACCCGCCAGGACCATGACGTTTCCTGCGGCGATCACGAGCGTGGTCGTGGACACGGTGAACGACCGGCTTTACGCAGTCAGTCTCGGCGCCATCTATATCCTAAACGGCGCAAGCGCCGCTACGGGTTCGGTTACCGCGACGGCGATATTCCCGCCGGCCGGGGGCAGCTTCACCGCGGTTGCGGTTGCCCCCTAGGCGAGCCCGAAGCGGCGCCCGCTCATGCCTCAGGCGCAGTTCGGCGGCAGGCCGATCGGGTGCGCGGCTTCGGCGAACTTCGCCACCGTGAGGATCGCGGGCTCCGAGAACCTCGGGCCGACGATCTGCAAGCCCACGGGCAGGTCTATGGCCGTCAATCCCACGGGCACGCTCGCCGCGGGCAGCGCCGCCAGCGACACCAGGAACGTCGGGCCGATCCAGTCGATGTAGTTCTGCATTCTCCTGCCCTCGATCACCTCGGGATAGTTCTTCTCCACCGGAAACGGCGGGACCGGCGCGGTCGGCGTGAGGAACAGGTCGTACTGCTCGAACAGCGCGCGCCAGCGATGCCATATCTCGGCGCGCTTGCGCTCCGCGCGCGCGATCCCGCTGATGGTGAGCGCGAGCCCCGTGCGGATGTTGCCGGCGAGGTTGTCGCCGAGCTCGCCGATGCGCTCCAGCCGGTCGAAATGATTGCCCACCATCGCTTCGCCGCGCAGCGCGACAAACGCGTCGCGCCCGTCCGACAGGTTGAATTCGATTTCCTCGAGCGCCGCGCCGGCGTCGCGCAGACCGCGCGCAGCGGCACGGCAGATGCGCTCGATTTCCTCATCCACGCCGATGCCGGCGATGTCGGGCGCGTAGGCGAGGCGCAGGCCTCTGAGGCTCCTCGCCTTTGCGACCACGTCGCGCGCGCTTTTCCAGGGCGCCGCGCATGAAAGCGGCGATTTCCCCGAAAATCCGGTCATCGCATCGAGCAGCAGCGCGCAGTCCTCGGCCGAGCGCGCCATCGGACCGGCCACGCTCTGGTCGTGCCAGGGCATCGCCGCCGGGTGCTTGGGAACCAGGCCCGCGGTGGTGCGAAGCCCGACCACCCCGCAGAAGGCCGCGGGCGTTCGCAGCGACCCGCCGAAATCCGTCCCCTCGGCCAGCGGCGCCATGCGCGCGGCGAGTGCCGCCGCCCCGCCCCCGGTCGAGCCCGAGGCCGAGAGCGCCGTGTTCCATGGATTGCGCGTCGCGCCGAACACCTTGTTCACGGTGTTCGCGCCGGCGCCGAACTCAGGGGTGTTGGTCTTGCCTAGAACGATCGCGCCGGCCGCCTTCAGCCTTCTGACCACTTCCGCGTCTTCTGTGGGCACATGATCCCGGTACAGCGTCGAGCCGAAGGTGGTGCGTATGTCCGCGGTTGGCGTGAGGTCCTTGATCGCGACCGGAACGCCGTGCAGCGGCGGGAGCTTCGCGCGCTTCTTCACCGCCTTCTCCGCCTCGCGCGCCCAGTCGAGCGTCTTCTCGGCGGCGACCGTGCAAAAGGCGTTGACCGCGGGGTTGATTCTCCCGATCGCCGCGAGATGCGCCTCGGCCAGCTCGACCGGGCTCGCTTTTTTCGTGCGGACGAGCCGCGCGAGCTCGACGGCGGAGAGATGAACCAGGTCGTGAGCCATTTTCAGAATATGCAGGATCCCGTTTCCGGGAATGATATCTCGCCTACTCCACCTTCGCTCCCGAGCGGCGGATGATGTCGGCCCACTTTGCCGTTTCGGCGCGCACGAAGCCGGCGAACTGGTCGGGCGTCATCGGGCGCGCCTCGATGCCGAGGTTCGCCATGCGGCGCGCCACGTCCGCGTGCGCGAGCGCGCGAGAGGCGCGGTCGTTCAGCCGATGGATGATTTCGCGCGAAGTGCCCGAGCGAGCGCCCAGGCCCAGCCACGGCGTCGCCTCGAACCCCGGCAGACCCGATTCGGAGAGCGTGGGGATATCGGGTGCGGCGTCGATGCGCTTGAGCTCGGCCACCGCGATCGCGCGCAGCCGGCCGTCGCGCACGTGCTGGAGGCTGGTGCTGGTGTTGACGAAGCTCATCGCCACGCGGCCCGCCAGGAGGTCGGTCGTCGCCTGCGCGGCCGACCCCTTGTAGGGGACGTGCAGGGCATCGACGCCGGCGAGCGACTTGAGCAATTCCATCGCGAGGTGCCCGCTCGAGGCGACCGCCTGCGAGGCATAGTGCGCCTGGGCGCCTTCGCCGCGCATCCAGGCGAGCAGCTCCTGCAGATTTTTCGCGGGCACGGAAGGGTGCACGACGAGAAGCAGCGGAGCAACGCCCAGCATCGCCACCGGCGCGATGTCGGCCGCCGGATTGAACGGCATGAAGCTCATCAGGTGGGCGTTGATCGAAAAAGGCCCCGGCGGCGCGACGAACAGCATGTGTCCGTCCGCGGGTGCTTTCACCACCAAGTCGACGCCGATATTGCCGTTCGCCCCCGGCCGGCTCTCCACCACGAACGGGGCTCCGAAGCTCCTGCCGAATTCCTCGGCGAGAGCCCGCGCGAGGAAATCCACCGACCCTCCCGGCGGGCTCGTCGCGATGATGTGCACCGTGCGGCTCGGCCATTGCTGGGCGCTCGTCGCGGGCGGAAGCGCCGACGCGGCGACGAGCGTCAATACGCAGAGCGCGGCCTTCATCGACCGGGATTATCGCGCTGCGCGCGCCTCGATCAGCTCGCGCAGGGGCCCGGGCAGGAAGCTGCGCAGCCGCGCCGACCACTGCGCTTCGCGGCGCTGCCACAGCACGCCCAGGCCGATGATCGCGAGGCCCACCAGCGAGAGCGCGAGCGGAAAGATCAGGCTGTCCTTGAAGACCTTGTAGGACAGGTATCCGAGGTAGCCTGCGACGCCCAGGCCCCCGAATACCGCGAACACGCGCCGGCCGATCACCGCGCCAAGGAGAATCATCGCCACGTTGATTCCGCAGTAGGCGAGTTTGCCCAGTTCGCTCCCCGAATTTATCAGCGACAGCCCGCCCCAGAAGGTGAGCACGCCGAAGAGATACAGCCAGAACGCGTAATCGCGCGAGAAGCGCGAGCGCAGGTCCACCCAGAAGGCGACGAGCGTCATCGCGAGGCCGAACCAGACCGAGATGAACTTGCGGATTTCCCAGTCGTACACCCGCTCCTGCCCCAGCAGAAACGGCACCAGGTCCATACTCATGTACCAGAGCGTCACCGCGATCGGCATCAGCATGAACGGAAAGCGATAACGCCACAGCAGGATCGCGCCGACCGCGAGCGTGCCGAATTCCATCATCAGCCAGCGCCAGTCGATGAAGACGTGGTAGTCGCGGTAGTTCTTGGTGTCGGTCCAGTAACCGAGCGCCATCTGGGCGCAGAAGATCGCGAGCGGCACCATCACCACCGCGAGTGTCGCCGTGATTCCCGCCGGGATCTCGAGGTGCTTTGCCTCGAGGAACCAGTGCGTGAGTGCAAGCGCGAGCACCGCGTAGAGAACCGCGGTGACGAACCCGCCCCACCCGCCGAGCGCGTTCCAGCCGAGCGTCATGAAAATCGACATCGCGCCGATCGCGATCATCCCGCCGAGGTAGTACAGAACGTGCACGATGGTGAAGCGCGGCCCGGCGCCGCCGGAGGGCACCGTCGTATCGCCTTCCAGAAACGCGACCAGCCGGTCCGCCTGCGCCGCGCTCAGAATCCCTTCGCGCACCGCCCCGTCGAGCTCCGACCTGCGGATCGTCCCCATGCGGTAGGCTCCCCTATGCCGAGGGCATAGCGTACTCGAAAAGAGGCGGCAAGGCGCCCGGCCCTTCCCTGCGGGAGGGAAGGGGTGAAGAACAAACTATGCCGCGAGAGCCTCGCCGCGGTCCACGGGGAATCCAGCTTCCATCCAGTCCTGCTTGCCGCCGGAATAGACGGCGACGTTCTCGTAGCCGAGCTGGGTCAGGCGGTGCGCCGCGACATGCGAATTCCGGCAGCTGCGGCTCGCGCAATAGACGACGATTTCTGCGGTCTTGTCGGGCAGCACCTTGGGCGCGAGCGCGTCCACCTCGTCGTGCGGCAGGTGCCGCGCGCCGGGCAGATGCCAGTCGCGCCAGTACTTCTCCGGGAGGGCTTCGACGAGCACGGGCTTGGTCTTTCCGGCGAGCTTCCCGAGCAGCTCTTCACGATCGATCTGCTTCAGCATGGTTCTCTCCTTGAAGGTTGGTCGTAGATAGTTGCAAATGCAACGATATGCTGCCACCAGATCGTTGCAATTGCAACTACGTCTTGCCATAATGACCCCATGATCAAGAACCACGACCCCAAGAGTCACGCCTGGGCCGTGCTGCTGACGGCGCACGCGACGCTGATCGGAAAAATCGAAGCCGCCCTCGCCGAGGCGAAGCTGCCGCCGCTCGACTGGTACGACGTGCTCTGGGAACTGGAAAAGGCCGAGGACGGGAAGCTGCGGATGCACGAGCTCGCGCGCCGCATCGTGCTCTCGCGGAGCAACCTCACGCGCCTCGCCGACCGGTTGGAGAACGCAAGGCTCATCGAGCGCCGGGACACGCTGCACGACCGCCGCGGCTACCACTGCGTCATCACCCGCGCGGGGCTCGCAATGCGCAGGAAGATGTGGCCGGTTTACAAGACGGAGATCGAGCGCCTCTTCTCGAAGCACATCAGCGCGGACGAAGCGCGCACCATCGGGGAAGCGCTCGCGCGCGCGGTGAAGACGGCGCGGGAACACTAGGCGCGATCGCTACTCTCAGCCTTCAAGCGCCAAAAAAAAGCCCGCGCAACGCGGGCTTTTCGAACACCTGCTCGCTTTACTGCCAGTTGGCTTGATTCCAGTTGCCCTGGTCCCAGTTCAGTTGTGCCGAACCTCCAGAGGGCGCGGGAGCACTGGTGTTGCTGCTGCTGCCGAATTTGCAGGCGACAAGACCTAGGGGCAGGACGACGACAAGGAAAAGGAAAAGGAAAAGACGTCGCATGATCATTCCCCGTTCAGCGCGCGATCGTCAAAGGATCCAGGGTCATCGTTATCGAGTATCCGACACCCCCGTCTCCGCCATTGGTCGGGACTCCCGTGGCGGCCGCACTGACGCTTCCACCATCGCCGCCCACCCCGCCGGACCCGCCGCCTCCGGCGCCCCCGGTTCGAGCACCCGCCGTCACGGAACCAGTACCGGTCCCTCCGGTTCCGCCGGCCACGTTGACCGCACCCGGAACTGGCGCGGTCGGAGAAACCATCACCACAATGCCACCGCCGCCGCCACCACCGTTTGCTCCCCAGCTAG
>DATHJM010000181.1:0-7609 GCA_035489775.1 Burkholderiales bacterium | reverse complement strand
TCAAGTCCGGTCTTCCGTGCGGAGAACATTCTCCGAACGGCGGTGTTTACCCCCAACCCTGTTTTCTGCACGGATGCACTTCAATCCGTGCAGAAAACAGGGTTTATCCTTTAACCCCTCCCCCTATACCGCTGCCGCCCCTCCGACGATCTCGGAGATCTCCTTCGTAATCCCCGCCTGCCGGTTCTTGTTGTAAACCAGCGTCAGCTCGTCGATCAGGGTCTCGGCGTTGTCGGAGGCGGACTTCATCGCCACCATGCGCGCGCTCTGCTCGGAGGACATGTTCTCGGCGACCGCCTGGAAGATGATCGCCTCGATGTAGCGCGTGAGCACCTGCTCGAGCACGGCCTTGGCCTCGGGCTCGTAGAGGTAGTCCCAATGGCTGGCCGGCGAGCCGAGCCGCTCGCCCGATAGCGGCAGCAGCTGCTCCATGACCGGTTCCTGCTTCATGGTGTTGATGAAGCGCGTGTAGAAAAGCATCAACCGGTCGAATCGGTCCTGGACGTAGCCGTCGAGCATCACCTTCACCGCGCCGATCAGCTTGTCCATCTGCGGCCGGTCGCCGAGCTGCACGACGTGCGATACGACGTTCGCGCCAAGGCGCTGCATGAAGCCGAAGCCCTTGCCGCCGATCGCGCAGACCTCGATTTTCTCGCCCTGCCCTTCCCACTCCTTGTATTTTCCGAGCGCGAGGCGAAGCAGGTTGGTGTTGAGCGCGCCGCACAGGCCCTTGTCGGTGGTGACGACGATGATGCCGATGGCCTTCACCGTATCGCGCTCCACCAGGAACGGATGGCGGTATTCCGGGTTCGCATGGCTGATATGCGCTGCGACGTTGCGGATCTTCTCGCCGTAGGGACGCGAATGGCGCATGCGCTCCTGCGCGCGCCTCATCTTGGAGGCGGCGACCATCTCCATCGCCTTGGTGATCTTCCGGGTGTTCTGCACACTCCGGATTTTCATCCTGATTTCTTTGGTGCCTGCCATCGTTGTCTCTTTTATGTCGTCGCCCCCGCGCAAGCGGGGCCCAGTGTCTTTAGCGTCGCTGGATTCCCGCTTCCGCGGGAATGACGGAAATTTCAGAACGAGCCACTTTTCTTCCAGTCTTCGATCGCCGCCTTGAGCGATTTCTCGTCGTCGCCCGCGAGGTCCTTCTTGTCTTCCATGGCCTTGACCAGCGCCGCGTACTTGTCCTTCATGTAGTCGCGCATCGATTTCTCGGCGGACAGCGCCTTCTTCACGTCGATGTCGTCGAAGTAGCCGTTGTTCACCGCGAACAGGGTGAGCGCCATCTCCCACACCGCGAGCGGCTGGTACTGCGGCTGCTTCATCAGCTCGGTGACCATGCGGCCGCGTTCCAGTTGCTTTCGCGTCGCCTCGTCGAGGTCGGAAGCAAACTGCGCAAAGGCCGCGAGCTCGCGGTACTGCGCGAGCGCAAGGCGCGCGCCGCCGCCCGTGTCGCGGCGCTTCATGATCTTGGTCTGCGCCGCGCCGCCCACCCGCGAAACGGAGATCCCCGCGTTGATCGCGGGCCGGATGCCGGAGTTGAACAGGTCGGTCTCCAGGAAGATCTGGCCGTCGGTGATCGAGATGACGTTGGTCGGCACGAAGGCCGTCACGTCTCCCGCTTGCGTCTCTATGATCGGGAGAGCGGTGAGCGAGCCGGTCTTGCCCTTCACCTTGCCCTCGGTGAAGCGCTCGACCCAGGCCTCGGAGCAGCGCGCGCCGCGCTCCAGGAGGCGCGAGTGCAGGTAGAACACGTCCCCCGGATACGCCTCGCGTCCGGGCGGGCGGCGCAGGAGCAGCGAAATCTGCCGGTACGCCCAGGCCTGCTTGGTCAGGTCGTCGTAGATGATGAGCGCGTCCTGGCCGCGGTCGCGGAAATACTCGCCCATGGTGCAGCCGGAATAGGGCGCGATGTACTGCATCGCCGCGGACTCCGAGGCCGTGGCCGCCACCACGATGGTGTAGGCCATCGCGCCATGCTCTTCGAGCTTGCGCACCACGTTCGCGACGGTCGAGGCCTTCTGCCCGATCGCGACGTAGACGCAGATCAGGTCCTTGCCCTTCTGGTTGATGATGGTGTCGACCGCCACCGCCGTTTTGCCCGTCTGGCGATCGCCGATAATCAGCTCGCGCTGGCCGCGGCCGATCGGCACCATGGCGTCGATGGCTTTCAGCCCCGTCTGCACCGGCTGCGAGACCGATTTTCTCCACACCACGCCGGGCGCGACCTTCTCGATCACGTCGGTCATCTTGGCGGGGATCGGGCCCTTGCCGTCGATCGGCTCGCCGAGCGAGTTCACCACCCGCCCGAGCAGCTCGGGGCCGACCGGAACCTCGAGAATGCGGCTGGTGCACTTGACCGTGTCGCCCTCGGTGATGTGCTCGTATTCGCCGAGAATCACCGCGCCGACCGAGTCGCGCTCGAGGTTCAGTGCGAGGCCGAAGGTGTTCTTCGGGAACTCCAGCATCTCGCCCTGCATCACGTCCGAGAGGCCGTGCACCCGGCAGATGCCGTCGGTGACGGTCACGACCGTCCCCTGGGTGCGAACGTCCGCCGACAGCGAGAGATTCTGTATCTTGCTGCGGATCAGGTCGCTGATTTCGGATGGGTTGAGTTGTTGCATCGTTGCTCCTGGTAGCTTTCTATCCCCTCCTTGTCCAAGGAGGGGATTGCAAATGGCCGCATCGCATTCATGTGTTCATCTTTTCAGCGCCACGGCCATCTCGTCGAGCTTGCCGCGCACCGAGCAGTCGATCACTTCATCGCCGGTCGTGATGCGCACGCCGCCGATCAGGTCCTTGTCCAGCGTGACATGCGGCTGGACCCTGCGCTTCAGGCGCCGCGAGATGTCCGCGACGATGCCGTTGACCTGCGCGTTGTCCAGCGGAAAGGCGGTGCGGATCTCGGCCTCGACCACGCCTTCGAGCTCGTTTTTCAGCTCGATGAACTGCTCGTGGATCTGGGGCAGGAGCGTGAGGCGGTCGTTGGCGATCAGCACGCGCACGAAGTTCCGCGCGTCGAGGGGAAAATCCTCCTTGCACAGCTCCATGAACAGGTCGTAGAGCGCCTTGGCGCTGAGATTGGGGTTCGAGATGCACGAGCGCATGTCCGGATGCGCCGCAACCCGCGCCATGATCGCGAGCATGCGCAGCCACGGCGCGAAAGCGCCCGCCTTTTCGGCGAGGCCGAACACGGCTTCGGCGTAGGGTCTGGCGATGGTGGCGGCTTCGGCCATGCTTGTTCCGTCATTCCCGCGTAAGCGGGAATCCAGCGACGTAAAACCCCTGGATTCCGGCTCGCGGCCGCTCTGCGGCCTTGGCCGGAATGACGTCCATAGAGTCGACAAACCGCATCAGATTTCCTTCTTCAGCTGGCCGAGCAGCTCGGCATGCGTCTGGGCGTTGACTTCGCGGCGCAGGATCTTCTCGGCGCCGGCGACGGCGAGCGAAGCGACCTGCTCGCGCAGCATTTCCTTCGCGCGCGCGATCTGCTGGTCGATGTCGGCCTTGGCGGCGGCGAGGATGCGGTCGGTTTCGGCCCTGGCGGCGGCTTTCGCTTCGTCGAGCATCTGCGCGTCGCGCTTCTCCGCAGAACCGATGATCTCGCCGACGCGCTCGCGCGCTTTGGCAAGCTCCTCGTGCGCGCGCTTGCCCGCCGCGTCCAGCTCCTGTTTGCCCCGTTCGCCGGCGGCAAGGCCGTCCGCGATCTGCTTCTGGCGGTGCTCGATCGCGCGCATCAGCGGCGGCCAGATGAATTTGACCGTGAACCAGATGAAAAGCGCGAAGGCGATGGCCTGCGCGATCAACGTGAAGTTGAGGTTCATATGTGCGTCCTGGAAAAAGCCCCGGGCCCGCGCCCCGATCCGGGCCGGCCTAACCGCCCAGCGCGCCGAGCAGAGGGTTTGCAAAGGCGAAGAACATGCCGATGCCCAGCCCGATGATGAACGAGGCGTCGATCAGGCCGAGCAGCAGGAACACTTTCGCCTGCAGCGTCGGGATCATCTCCGGCTGGCGCGCCGCGCCCTCGAGGAAGCGGCTGCACATGATTCCCACGCCCACGCATGCACCCAGAGCACCGAGCCCGACCATAAGGCCGATGCCGACGCCGGTGTAGGCCTGGATCAGGGCGATGAGTTGGAGTTTTTCCATTGCGGTTCCCTTTCTAGAACGTCAGTTGATCAGTGGCTTTCCCCGAAATCAGTTGGCGCATGTCAATGACTCTCATGCGCCATGGAGATGTAAACGATCGTCAGCATCATGAATATGTACGCCTGCAGCCCGACGATCAGGATATGGAAGATCGCCCAGACCACGCCGAGCACGACCGCCGAGGCGGCGCCGATGAGGCCGACCCCGGCCATCATCCACAGGAGCAGAAAGATGATCTCGCCCGCGTACATGTTGCCGAACAGCCGCAGCGAGTGCGACAGCGGCTTGGAGACGTATTCGACCATGTTGAACAGGAGGTTGAAGAACGCCAGCAGCGGCGACGCCCAAAGCGGTCTTATTCCGAACGGCGTGCAGAACAGCTCGTGGATCCAGCCGCCCAGGCCCTTCACCGTGACCGAGAAGTAGATCATCAGCAGCCACACCGTGAGGGCCAGCGCAAAAGTCGTGTTGACGTCGGCGGTGGGAACGCCGCGCCAGTTGTGCAGGTGCAGGACGTTCTCGTAGATCCACGCCATGATGTCCACGGGCAGGAAATCCATGGAGTTCATCAGCAGCACCCACAGGCCCACGGTGAGCGCGGTCGGCGCGATGAACTTGCGGTCGCCCTGGAAGATGTCTTTCGCCTGCCTGTCGACGAAATCGCAGAGGATCTCGACGAAAGCCTGGCGCTTGTTGGGCACGCCCGAGGTCGCCCCGCGCACCACCCACCAGAGGAAGCCGACGCCGACGAAGCCGAGCACCACCGCCGTCACCAGCGAATCCACGTTCAGCGTCCAGAACGAGCCCTCGCCCACCGGATGCTGAAAGAACGTGAGGTGATGGCCGATGTAGGAGTTCGGGGTCAGTTCTCGCTCGGCGGCCATTGCGGGAAGCTCTTTCTGAATCCTATTTTTCGCGAACCAGTATTGCCATGGTGAAAATCAGGACCGTGGCGATGAACGTGCCGATCAGCCCGACCGCGACGACGTCCCTGTACGTCGCCAGCGCGATCCACAACAGGAGAACCATGAGCGCCACCTTGACGGCCTCGGCCCTCAACGCGGCGTACAGAGCCCCCCCTGCAGATTTCGATTTGCTGCGTGCAGCCAATGCCACAAAAACGAGCCCGGTGATGATTCCTATCGAGCCGCCCAACGCGGCGGAGATCGCGCCGTGTAGTCCGGCGAGCCAGGCAGACAATAAGCTTACTGCAGCGGTGCACAAAACTTGCAGCCCGATCACCGGGCGGAAGACCTGCCACACGCTCCACCCCGCAGCTGCAAAACCGCAGAATTTTATAGGGAAACCGGCGATGCCGTCAAACCCGCGCGGCGAAGAATGGAGCGCATTTCGCCGGTCAGATCGGGTAGAGCAGCGATTCGGGCGGAACGTCCGAATCGAGCACGCACAGTTTTTCCCTGAAGGCGAGGCGCCTGCCGGCGATCGCGATGTGGTCGTCGTAGTAGCCCGAGACGAACAGCTCGGTGCGCTTTTCGGGGAAGGTGCGCAGGATCTCGAAGTTCGCCTGCACGCGCAACTCCTCGTCGGAGGCGGCCTGGACGCGGAAGTTCGAGATGACGTGCCGCTGCTTGTGCGGCTCGTAGTCCTCGGACTGGCCGATCGCGACGATCCTGTCGCGCATGGTGGTCTTGGTGGAAAGCGACACGAGATGGTCGTCCGGGCCCAGGCGCAGGTTGCGCCGCGTCGTGACCACGTAGGTGCAGGAATCCACGAAGAACTCCGGCCACTGCTGGAGCCTGCCGTTGTCCAGGCATTCGGCGTAGCGGGCGTAGAACTCCTGGACGTCAAGTCGCAGCTCGGCGGTCAATACGGCTTTTTCCGTGACGGGCATGGGCTCTCCGGTTGTTTCGATATGAGCGATTGCCAGGCGATCAGGCACGGGTCGTTTCAGGCGTAATCGGGCGCAATCCGGATGTCACTCTCGCCTACCCCTTCGATGTACGCATGCAGCAGATCGCCCGGCTTTACCGGGGAGACGCCCGCGGGGGTTCCGGTCATGATGATGTCCCCGGGATGCAGCGTGTACATGGCCGAGGCGAACTCGATCAGCCGCTCGACGCCGTAGACGAGATATTTCGTATTTGAATTCTGCCGCAGCTCGCCGTTCACCTTGATCGAGAGATCGAGGTCGTTGGGATCGCCGATCTCGTCGGCGGTCACGAGCCAGGGCCCGAGCACGCTGTAGGTGTCGATCGACTTGCGGAAGCACTGCAGCTCCGGCCCGCGCACGGTCATGTCCAGGCCGATCGAGTAGGCGCAGACGTATTCGAGCGCCTTTTCCCTGGGAATCTTGTTGCCGCGCTTGCCGATCACCAGCGCGAGCTCCACCTCGTGGTCGTTGCGCCGGTCGGGCCAGCGCAGCCGAATCTCTTCGCCGAAGCCGATCAGCGAGGAATTGGCCTTGAGGAACAGGCCCCAGTCGCCGATGCCCTTCTGGATATTGGTGCGCCCCTGCGCGATTCCCGGGTCCTTGATCGACTCGGCGATGTGTTCGCTGTAGTTGATCGGCGCGCCGATGATTTTCGAGGGGTTCGGCACGGGGGCGAGCAGCTTCACCCTGGAAAGCGGCTTCTTTTTCGCCTTGGGCGCGAGCTTCTTCGCCGCGGCGAGCACGCGCTTGAAGTTCAGGATCAGCGGATCGCCCTGGGCGACCGGCCAGCGCTGCGCGGGTATCGCCTCGAGCGCCTTCGTCACGTCGAGCACCTCGTCGCCCTGCACGATGCCCAGGCGGTTGTTGTCGTAGCGGCAAATCTTCATCTTTCACAGCGTCGGGTTGTTGACCTCGCCGCCCAGGGCGACGAGGCCCCAGCCGGAGGCCTGCGCATCGAAGCTGAAGCTGATATGGCCCGCCAGGGAGTGAGCGTCTCGAAAAATCCGCTCCAGCGGGTAGGTCTCGTAGAGGCCGTTCGCGCCGGCCATTGCGTGGAGGGAATCGGCGGCTTCGGTGCACAGGGTCACGGCGTAGGCGAGGTTGCGCTTGAAGCGCAGTTTCGTCCGGGTATCGGCGATGAGCTTGCGGTTCGCAATTCTCTGCGCCTCGAGGCAATCCTCGCGGAGGATAAGGCGGGCGGCATCGATCTTCGCTCCCGCCGCGCCGATGCGCAGCTGCACCGCCTGGAAGTCGCGCATTTTCGCGCCGGTGTAGTTGGTGCTGCGCTCCTTGACGGCATCGACCGAGAGCTCGAGCGCGGCCTGCGCGTTGCCGGCCGCGCACGCGCCGATGCCGTGCCCGCCGAGCGCCGAAAGCGGCACGCAGTAGGCCGGGTTCGGGTTGGATTTCGCGCCGGGGAATTTGTCGCCGCCGCGCGCGTCCAGCATGCCGAGTGCCTTGTACTCGGGAACGAAGACATCCCTGGCGACGACGGTCATGCTGCCCGTCGCGCGCATTCCCAGAACGTGCCAGTCGTCGATGACCTCGTACTGAGACTTGTGC
>DATHJM010000180.1:0-5605 GCA_035489775.1 Burkholderiales bacterium | reverse complement strand
CGGAAGTTCGCGACGAAGCGTTTGTTGATCGCGTTCTCGATCTCCGCCGAATACCAGCAAGAGGTCATGATGCCCAGCGCCTCGTCGCCCATGTTGCGAAGCACCGCCTCGTCGAACGCGGTCATGCCGCCGACCACCGCGATCTTCCCTCTCAGCCCGTACTCGTTGAACTGTCTGAAGAAGCGGAAACCGTTGGATCCCGCAAAGCCGAGGAAGATGCCGTCCACGTTGGTCTTGAGCTGGGCAATGTATGTCCCGTAGTCGGGAACAGTGAGCGGCGAGAACAGCTTCTGCACGATCTTGCCGCCCGCATCCTCGAACACGCGCTGGAAGCCGGCGCACATCTCGTGGCCGTATGCGATGTCGTCGGCGATCGTCACCATGCGCTTGTACTTGAGCGTCTTGGCGCAGTAGTCGGCGAGCGGCTGAGCGCTCTGCGATGAGGTCGAGGTACCGCGCGTGAACCACGGATTGGGCTTCCTCTGAGTCATGTCCTCGGCGGCCGCGACCGACAGTGTGAGCAGCTGCGCGCTGCGGATGTAATCGTCCGATGCGAGCGCCGAGGCGGTGTCGAGCGGCCCGATCATGATGTGGATCTTGTCGCGCTCGACCAGCTCCTGGAGCTTGGTGCGCGACTGGGCAGGAACTCCGCCGCTGTCTCCGACGAAGAGCTCCACCTTTCGGCCAGCCATCGTGTAATTGCGCTCTTTCAGATACTGGACGAGCGCTCGCTCCATGTCGATCCCGCCCGAGGCGAGCGGGCCGGTCTTCACCGTCATGAGGCCGACCCGAACCGGACCGGTCTGCGACCGGGCGACAGTCGGCATGCCGAGCGCTGCGGCGCCTGCGCCTGCGGTCTGTATGAAACGCCTGCGGGTGAATGTCATGGGATCCCTCCTTTGCGCGGTTCAGTGAGTCGGATTCTTCGGTGCGTCGGGTTGCTTCGCCGGCTGCGAACGGTCGAAAGCCTCGATTTTCATGCATTCCCCGAAAATGCGCATGACCGTCGGCACGCCCGCCGTGCCGACGTTGAAGAACTTCGCCCCGAACACCTGGGAAGCCAGGCAGATGTCGGCGAGGGTCGGCGAATCGCCGTGGCAGAAGCGGCCGGTCTCCCTATCCTTCGCAAGATGCGCTTCCAGCGCCTCCAGCGCCTTCGCGGTCCAGTGCGCGAGCCACTTGTTGCGCGCAGGCTCATCCTGATGCATTTCCTTCTCGAGGTAGCCGCGAATTCGCGGTACGACCAGGGGATGTCCGTCGCTTGCGACGATCTGCGCAAGCCCGCGCACGCGGGCCCGGCCCCGCGGGTCCTTCGGAAGAAGCGCAGGGGCCGGGTGAGTCTCTTCGAGATATTCGAGGATGGCCATGGACTGGAAGAGCGGCACCCCGCCGTCCACCACCAGTGCCGGCACCACGCTTTGCGGGTTGACCGCCTTGTATTCCGCGGAGTGCTGCTTTCCTTCCAGGAGATTGATCGAGATCTGCTCCACCTGGACGCCTTTTAAAGCCAGCGCGGTGCGCACGCGGTAGGTGGCGAGCGAGCGCCAGAATCCGTAGAGCTTCATTGCCACGGCTTTCTCCTTTGAATCGCCTTTCAGCGCTGCGGCGGAATCACCGGAACCAGGAGGTAGGATTCGCGCCCCGGCCCGGCATGCAGCGTGTTCCTGCCGCCGAAGACCGCCGCCGGACGGTCGCGCGGATCATCATGCAGGAACGGCCCGCATCCGCGCAACTCGTTCTTGAAATTGGAGAGTTTCGCGCCGGTGGACTTCTGCCACTCGTAATCCCGCCCGCGCACGCTCAACGCGATCCGGTGGCCGGCCGGAACCACGATCGAGGTCGGCCACAACTCCACGTCCAGGGGCACCACTTCGCCCGGTTTCAGCGGCTGCAGCTCGTCGTGCGTGTGATAAGGCCGGTATTCGGTGGAGAGTTTCGGATCGAGCTTGCGGTGCGAGGCGCGCAGCCACCCTTGAGCGACCGGCGTGTGGGGATCGATCGCGCCCATGAAAACGATCTCGCGCATGTCCGGGGAGAACACGCGGAACACCAGAAACAGGTCCGCGTCGGCGGTGGACGACGATACGAACAGCTTTGCCGCGAGCGGCCCGGTAATCTCGGTCTCGTGCTCGAGCGGCGCTGAAATGAATGTCACGCCGTCGCCGAGCCCGTCATAGGTGGCGCTTGCCGCGGCCTTCGGCGGCTCGGGTCCGAGGGCGTGACCGGCCGGATCGAGATGGAACTTCGTCCAGCGCGTGCGCGCGATCGGCCATTCGTTTTCGTGGCGCTCGACGAAGCGGTCCACGTGGCGCAGCTGCAATTGCACGCGCGGCTGGCGGTCCCAGCCGTTCTTCATGTCCTTCAGGGTGTAATCGAAGAACCTCTTTTGCAGCGTGCGGCCGTAGTCGGTGTAGAAGTGCGTCCAATGCTCGATGCCGTGCGCTTCGAGCCACTTGTCCCTCGAAGCGGCGCGCACGAAGCCTTCGAAGTTGCCGCGCGGGTGAAGGCCCTGGCCGCCCCAGTTGGCCGCCGAGAGGAAAGGCACGGAGATCCTGTCCCAGACCGGAGAACGACCCTTGTGGTAATCGTCGTCGAGCGGGTGCGCGAGGATGTCGTCACCGAAGTCGCAGCGGTTGCGCTGCAATTCGCGGTCGGCCAGCGTTTCGTCTCCGCAGACGAGCTCGCCCGTGACCCGGCTGCGCGGGCCGCGCGCGCCCAGCCCGTACTGCACGCTCTTGACCTGCATGTCGTACCAGTTGGCCCAGAACGTCGAGAGAATCCCGCCGTGGTGCGTCATGTCGCGATACCAGTCGGCCGCCCCCTCCCAGATGCACATCGCCGCGAGGTGCGGCGGCTGGAGCGAAGCCACGTGCCACTGATTGATGCCGTAGTAGGAGATTCCGTTCAACCCGACCTTGCCGTTCGACCAGCGCTGCACCCCGGCCCATTCGATGCAAAGATACAAATCCCTGGTTTCGCGTGGAGAGAAATGGTCGATGTACCCGGGCGAGCGCCCGGCGCCGCGGGAATCGACGCGCACGCAGGCGTATCCGTCCGGGACCCACTTCTCTGGGTCGACGACTTCCCAGTTCTGGTACTTGTTGGACGAGCCGTAAGCCACGTCGGGGTGCTCGGCGACCATCCGCTGCCACGCGCTCGGATAGCCCTCCTGAAACGCGAGGCCCTTGGCGTAGGGGCCGTAGCTGAGAATGACCGGAAACCGTCCTTCCCTCTCCGGACGGTAGACATCCGCCCGGAGCACGAGCCCGTCATCCATCTCGATCAGGACGTCCCAGTCGATGCGCATCCCGTCGCGGAGCTCGCTCCCGGGCGACCCCATCGTATCTCCTTTGGAGTGACTGCGGCGTCGATACAGCTGTTATATTTGTTGCCGCCAATTTGAACTCACGCCGCAGCGCGTGTCAACCCGTCGCACGCAGGAGAAGCTCCAAATGAAAATCGGAATTGCAGGCACCGGCAGAATGGGCGCGGCAATCGCCCAGCGTCTCATGAATCTGGGCCATGAACTCACCGTCTGGAACCGCAGCGCCGCCAAGACCCAGCCGCTCGCCGCCGCCGGCGCGAAGATCGCCGCGACCCCGTTTCAGCTCGCCTCGTTTTCGGAGACGGTCATCACCATCCTCACCGATGCCGCGGCCATAGATGCGGTCTATCACGGCAAAGACGGGCTTCTCTCCGGAAACGCTTCCGGAAAGCTCTTTATCGAAATGAGCACCGTCCGCCCCGAAACCGAGCAGCTGCTCGCCGCAACGGTCAAGGCAAAGAGCGCGGTCATGATCGAGTGCCCGGTGGGCGGAACAGTCGGACCGGCGAAAGACGGAAAGCTATTCGGCTTCGTCGGCGCTGAGGCGGCCGATGTCGCGCGCGCAAGGCCCCTGCTCGAACAACTGTGCCGCCGTGTGGAACACGTCGGACCCATAGGCGCGGGCGCCCGCATGAAGCTCGCGATCAACCTGCCCTTGCTCGTGTTCTGGCAGGCCTTCGGCGAAGCGCTCGTGCTGTGCCGCCCGCTCGGGCTCGATGCTGCGCGCCTGGTCGATATCTTCGCGGATACCTCGGGTGGACCCAATGTGCTCAAAGGACGCGCAGCCGCCCTCGCGGCCGCGCTTCGGGGCGAAAATGTGGGCCCGATCACCGTCGATATCGACGCCATGCGCAAGGACCTGAGGACGATGATCGAGGAGGCAGGATCGCTCGGAACCACCCTCCCGGTCACTTCGAGTGCGCTGCAGTGCTACGACGAAGCTTCGCACGCCGGTCTGGGAAAGGGCGATATCACCACCATTCCGATCCGCTGGAAGGATCGGGGCGCGGGCTGAGCACGCGCCTCACTGCACCGGCACCACCCCGTCGAGCTTGGCGAAGCATTCGCGCCGCGCCGTCTCCAGAAAGTCCCGGACAAAGGGCAGGCGCGCCACTTCGCCGGTGGTGGCGCCGTACAGATTGCTCCACAGACCGTGCTTGCCGATGCGCCGCGCGATGACGTATCCGTAGTCCACGTAGTTCTTGATTCCCCAGTTCGGAAGCGCGGCCACGCCCCGCCGGCTGGCCACCAGTTGCAGGATGGCGACGGTCAGTTCCGTGGTGCGGCGCCTGGGGTGGACCCTGGCCGGTTTCAGCACCCGCCGGATCAGGTCGATGCGCTCTTCGGGCACCGGATAGGTGATGAGCGTCTCTTTCGCGAAATCACCCGCGCCGAGAAAACGCTTCGCCCGCAGCCGGTGATCGGTCGGCAATACCGCAAGCACTTCGAAGCGGAACAGCGGGTGATAAACGATCCCCCGCCTCGGCTTGTTCTCGGATCCGATCACCAGATCGGTCTTGTTGTCGGCGAGCAACGCGAGCGGATTCGGATGAAACCCGGAGACCAGATCGAGCTCCACCTCCGGCCAGTGCTTGCGAAAGGCATCCATGATCGGCATCAGCCAGTCGAAGCAGGTATGGCATTCGAGAACAATGCGCAGCGTTCCCGCCGGCTTGCGAACGAGTTTCGTCAGATCACGCTCGGCAGTCCGGACTTCGCCCATCACCGTGCGCGCCAATGCCACCAGCCGCTGACCCGGCTCGGTAAGCCTTACGGATTGCCCATGGCGCTTCACCATTGCCAGGCCGTAATGCGACTCCAGCGCCTTCAACTGATGCGAAAGGGCCGACTGGGTCAAATGGACGCGCTCGGCGGCGCGCGAGACCGTACCCGCCTCGGCCAGCGCGATCAGCGTGCGGAGGTGGCGGACTTCGAGCATGCTTTATGAATCATATTCATAATATACGCATGAACTTTCATTGGATTCATAACTAAGCATAGAGCATGATGCTCCACCAGTCAAAGGAGCGGGTCACGGGCCACCATGCAGGCTGACCGGAGCGAAGAACTGAAAGGTCTGCTCGAACGCCGCATCCTCATCCTGGACGGCGCGATGGGCACGACCATCCAGGGCTACAAGCTCTCGGAGGCCGATTTCCGCGGCCAGGGCTTCACCCGGTCCGCGCGCGACCTGAAAGGCAACAACGATCTCCTTTCGTTGACGCAGCCGGCGGTGATTCGCGAGATCCACGCCCAGTATCTCGAGGCAGGCGCCGACAT
>DATHJM010000179.1:0-13650 GCA_035489775.1 Burkholderiales bacterium | reverse complement strand
GGGCTTGATCTCGCCTGCGGTATTGGGCGAATTGTCGCGCCGGTTGCCGTCCGAATTGGCGGTGCAGAACTTGTGACCCAGCAGGAACGGGCTGGTCGGCGTCTCGAGCGGACCTTCGTTGCGCAGGCCCGTTGCGTTGGTCGGGTTGCGGAAGATCTCCGTCACGGCCTCACCCTTGCGGCTTACGACGACGATCGCGTTGCGCTCGTTCGGGTCGGCCCAGATATTGCCGTCGGCGTCCAGGGCAATGCCGTCCACGCCTTCGAGATACGGGTGCGCGACGAGAATGTTGTCCAGGCACAGCGTATTCGCGGTGAAAGTCGCGTCGCAACCGGTCTTGCTCCGTATGCTCCCGTCGCGGCCTATCTCGACCTTCCAGATCGCGCCGCGCGCGGTGTCGGCGATCAGCAGATCGCCGTGGTGCGTGAACGCGACCCCGTTCGCGACCAGCGGCTGCGAGCCCAGATTGTTTTGGGCGTTGCGGGTGGTCGGCGTGACCGTGATCGCCCCGGGCGGAAGACTGCGGACGTCGCGGCCCACGCCGCCCACGCCGGCGGCGTTCAGATTGACCTCGTTCGCCATCGGCTGGACGCGGAACATCTCGATCCCAGCGCCGCCGCCTGGCGGGATCTTCCACACGCGCCCCTGGCCCGTGGTGCCGTCGCCGGTCCAGAGATTGCCGCCGCGGTCGAAGGCAAGGCCGTTCGTGCCCTGGACGCCGGTCGCGTAAATCGTCGCGGTCGGCGGCGTTGCCGCGTTGGGCGTGAAAGTCCACACCTTGTCGTTGTCGGCGACGAACAGATCCCCGTTCGCATCGAAGGTGATCCCCGAGGGGCTGCAGGGCGCGGGGACATTGCCCACGGCCACCAGCGAAGGGTTTGTCAGGGAAATCCGCCATACCGGACAGGGAGAAGCGCCGCGCCCGGTGGTGTAGAGATTTCCCGCATCGTCCCCGGTCAGGCCTTCTATCGCCAGAGGCGTCAAGACCAGAGTGGAAAAAGTCGCATCGCGCGGAAAGCGCGCGTGGTGATCGTCGTCGGCCCATGCGAGCACCCACGTGAATAACGAGAGACTGAGGAAAGCAAGAATTTTCTTTACCATCTCACACCTCCTTTTGTAAGACTTTTGCAAGACCGGTTTGTTCTTGAAGAAAGGCTGGGATTTGATCATACCCGACCGTAGCGAACACGGACGCACGGGACATTGTTCCACGTGCGCTTCGCCGCGGGTCCGCGCGGCCTGTATCTTGATTTCCGTCAATGTTCGGCCAAACGCGCAGCCCTTATAGTGTCTCGCCCATAAAATCAATACAATGCTGTCCCGCAGCAGAAGGAGCAGTTGATGCCCTCCGACATCGAAATCGCGCAGAAAGCGAAACTCGAGCGCATTTCCAAGATCGCCCTCGCAAAACTCGGCATCCCGGAGGAGCACCTCGAACCTTACGGCCATTACAAGGCCAAGGTTTCCCTCGAATACCTGGATAGCCTGAAGCCACGTCCGAACGCCAAGCTGGTTCTGGTCACTGCGATCAGCCCTACGCCCGCGGGCGAGGGCAAGACGACCACCACGGTCGGGCTGGGCGACGCGCTCAATCATATCGGCAAGAAGGCGATGATCTGCCTGCGCGAGCCGTCGCTCGGGCCCGTCTTCGGGATGAAAGGCGGCGCCGCCGGCGGCGGCTACGCGCAGGTGGTGCCGATGGAAGACATCAACCTGCACTTCACCGGCGACTTCAACGCGATTGCGCTCGCAAACAACCTGCTCGCGGCGATGCTCGACAACCATATCCATCACGGGAACGAGCTCGGGATCGATGTGCGCCGCATCGCATGGCGGCGGGTGATGGACATGAACGACCGCGCGCTGCGCGACATCACGGTGAGCCTCGGCGGCCCCGGCAACGGTTACCCGCGCCAGGACGGATTCGATATCGTGGTCGCCTCAGAGGTCATGGCGATCTTCTGCTTGTCCACTTCACTCGCTGATCTCAAGGAGCGGCTCGGGAAAATCGTGGTCGGCTATACGCGCGACCAGAAACCGGTGCTTGCGCGCGACCTCCAGACCCACGGCGCCATGGCCGTGCTCTTGAAGGACGCGATCAAGCCGAACCTCGTGCAGACGCTCGAGAACAACCCCGCCTTCATCCACGGCGGCCCGTTCGCCAACATCGCGCACGGCTGCAACTCGGTGATCGCGACGAGCTCGGCGATGAAGCTGGTCGATTACGTGGTCACCGAAGCCGGCTTCGGCGCCGACCTCGGCGCGGAGAAGTTCATCGACATCAAGTGCCGCAAGTCGGGCCTGCGCCCGTCGGCCGCTGTGATCGTCGCTACGGTGCGCGCAATGAAGTATCACGGCGGTGCCGACCTCAAGACCATCACGCAGGAGAATCTGCAAGCGCTGGAAAAAGGCGTCGCCAACCTCGAGCGCCACGTCGAGAACGTGCAGAAGACCTACGGCATTCCCTGCGTGGTCTCGATCAACCGTTTCAACCACGACACGCAGGCCGAGCTCGATCTGCTCGAGTCGCGGATCGCCAGGCTCGGTGCAAAGGTTGTGCTGGCGACGCATTGGGGCGACGGCGGCAAGGGCGCGGCGGAACTCGCGCGCATCGTGGTCGATCTGTGCGAGCAGAAGGGCAACTTCCAGTTCGTCTATGACGAGAAGGACACGCTCTGGGAAAAGGTCAACAAGATCGCGAAGAAGATCTATCGCGCGAGCGAGGTGACCGCCGATGGGAAAGTGCGGGCCCAGATCAAGAAGCTGCAAGACGACGGCTACGGGCACTACCCGGTGTGCGTGGCGAAAACCCAGTATTCCTTCTCGACCGATCCGCAATTGCGGGCGGCGCCCGCGAACCACGTCGTCAATGTGCGCGAGGTGCGGCTGGCGGCAGGGGCCGAGTTTGTCGTGATGATCTGCGGGGATATCATGACGATGCCCGGGCTTCCCAAGGTGCCCTCCGCGGTCAAGATCGACCTCGTCGACGGGAAGGTTGTAGGCTTGTTCTAGCCCACTAGGGAACGGTTTTTTTTGCCGCGCTTCCGGCGCGCGGATGCGAAGCGGGGGGTATCGCTGAATGGAACAGTTGCTGACGTCGCACTTCTGGCTCGGCCTCGGGACGATCATCTGGGTGAATATCATCCTGTCCGGCGACAACGCCGTGGTGATCGCGCTTGCCGCCCGCTCCCTGCCGCCACGCCAGCAAAGGCTGGCGATTTTCTGGGGCGCAGGCGCGGCGGTGGTATTGCGGATCCTGCTCACCATCGTCGCGGTCAAACTGCTGGAATTCCCCTACCTCAAACTCGTCGGCGGGGCGGCCCTTTTGTGGATCGCCGTTCAGCTCCTCATCCCGGAAGGGGACGGGGAGGGCGAAGTCAAATCGAGCGAGCACCTGATGGGAGCGATCAAGACCATCCTGGTCGCGGATCTGGTCATGAGCACGGACAACGTGATCGCGGTGGCTGCCGCGGCCAAAGGGAGCATCCTGCTTCTCGTGCTCGGCCTCATTATCAGCATTCCCCTTGTCATCTTCGGCGCCACCCTCTTGATGAAACTGATGGAGCGTTACCCGATCATCATTACGCTCGGCGCGGCCATCCTCGGCTGGACCGCCGGCGAGATGGCGGTGACCGATCCGGCGGTTACCGGCTGGATCAAGGCGAACATGGAGTGGCTGGACTCGTACTATGTCGCCGCTATCGCGGGTGCGGTCGTGGTCGTGGTGCTCGGAAAATGGCTCGCGGGTCGCAAGCGGCCCGAGGACACGGTCGACAAGGATTGAACCTCCGGCACCAGGCTTGACCTCAGTCAAGGTTGCATTCAGAGCCTGTGGCGATAATCGACGCGCGAATTGTGGCGAGTGCATAGAATAGATGGAACCGCAGGTGCTGAGGGGGGTCCATTCCATTTGGTGTCTTGGCAATAGGAGGAGAGAGATGCGCAACAATTTTACCGATCGTCCTTGGTGCAGGACCGCGGCGCTCGCACTTTTCGCCGCGGGGGCAGCCGTACCCGTCCATGTGTTTGCGGCTTGGGAACCCACGAAGACGGTGGAGTTCGTCGTTCCCGCCGGCACCGGCGGAGGCGCCGACCAGATGGCGCGGATCATTCAAGGCATCATCGCCAAAAACAAGCTGATGAAGCAGCCGATGGTCGTCGTCAACAAGGCGGGCGGAGCGGGCGCGGAAGGATTTCTCGACGTGAAGGAGGCGAAAGGTGATGCGCACAAGATCATCATCACCCTGTCGAACCTGTTCACCACCCCGCTTGCGACCAATACGCCGTTCAACTGGCGCGATCTGACGCCGGTGCAGATGATGGCCCTGGACAACTTCGTTCTCTGGGTCAATGCGGAGACGCCCTACAAGACGCCGAAGGAATACCTCGCCGCCGTCAAGGCCGGCGACGGAAAGTTCAAGATGGGCGGCACGGGCTCGAAGCAGGAGGATCAGATCATTACCGTCGCCATCGAGAGGCAGACCGGAGCCAAGTTCATCTACATTTCGTATCGCGGCGGCGGCGAGGTGGCGGTGCAGCTCGTCGGCAAGCACGTCGATTCGACGGTCAACAACCCGATCGAGGCCGTGGCCCAGTGGCGCGCCGGATCGTTGCGCCCCCTGTGCGTGTTCGACGCCAAGCGCATGCCCTACAAGACGAAGATCACCAAAACGATGTCCTGGTACGACATTCCCACGTGCAAGGAAACCGGGCTTGAGGTCGAGTACCTGATGCTGCGCGGGATTTTCATGCCGGGCGGGGTTACCGCCGAGCAGGTTGAGTACTACGTGGACCTGCTGAAGAAGGTGCGTGCGACCCCCGACTGGCAGAGTTTCCTAGAAACGGGGGCATTCAACCAGACGACCTTGAGCGGAAAGGAATACGAAGCCTGGGTGGCGCGCGAGGAGGCGCGGCACATCATGCTCATGAAGGAAGCGGGATTCCTGGCGAAGTAGGATTGGGCGGGCGCGAGGGACGCTCACCCGTCGCGTCCTGAACCCCGGATTGCGGGACGGGCGGATCGAGGAGGGGATGGAAAGCGAGCAACAACGTTCGGCGGCATCGGTGAGGGCGGTAGAAATCGGTGTCGCGGTCGTCATATTTCTCTTCGGCGCCCTGGTCGTATTCGACAGCTACCGACTGGGCGCCAAGTGGGGAGGCGACGGGCCGCAAGCCGGCTATTTTCCCTTCTATGTCGGCCTGTTGATCTGCGCCTCCGGCGCAACGATCCTCGTCCGTGCTTTGCGAAACCCGGCGTTTGCCGCCCAATCGTTCGTGACGCGCGATGAGCTGAAGAAAATACTCACGGTGCTCGTGCCGACGGTCGTTTATGTCTCCGTGATCGCCTATCTCGGTTTCTACGTCGCGTCCACCATCTATATTGCCTACTTCATGTGGCACCTGGGCAAGTACCCGTGGATCAAGATCGCGCCGGTCTCGATAGGCGTCAGCGTCGCATTTTTCCTGATCTTCGAAATATGGTTCTCGGTGCCTCTTCCCAAAGGGCCGCTCGAGGCCGCATTGGGGCTCAATTGAGCGCCGTGCCGGCGGAGTAGCTCGCCGATGCTCGCGCCGGTAAAGGGAGGCTGAGTGGAGGAAATCAACGCACTGATGCAGGGATTCGCGGTCGCTCTGTCCCCGCTCAACCTGCTGCTGATGTTCGTTGGCGTCGTCCTGGGGATCATCATCGGCGTGCTGCCCGGCCTGGGCGGCGCGAACGGCGTCGCCATCCTGCTTCCCCTTACGTTCTCGATGGCGCAGCAACCCGGCGGCACCACCTCCGCAATCATCCTTCTCTCGTGCATCTATTGGGGTGCGCTCTTCGGCGGAGCCATTACATCGATCCTGTTCAACATTCCCGGCGAGCCCTGGTCAGTTGCCACCACCTTCGATGGCCACCCGCTGGCGCAGAAGGGGCGCGCGGGGAGCGCGCTGACCGCGGCGTTTACCTCCTCGTTTATCGGGGCGCTGATCGCGGTGATCATGATCACGTTTCTCTCGCCCGTCGTGGCGGGTTTCGCCCTCCAGTTCGGCCCACCCGAATTCTTCGCGGTCTATCTGCTGACCTTCTGCGCCTTTGTCGGCATGAGCGGCGGCAATGCCGCGAAGACCGTAGCCTCGATGATGATCGGGTTCGCCCTGGCCGCCGTCGGTCTGGACAGTGTCACGGGAACCTTGCGCCTCACGTTCGGATTTACGTCCCTGCTGAAGGGGTTCGATTTTCTGATCGCAGTGATAGGCCTTTTCGGCATCGGCGAGATTCTGGAGACTCTCGAGGAAGGTCTTGCGTTCAAGGGGGCGAGCGCCAAAATCAACATGAAAGTCGTCCTGGAGACATGGAAGGAGCTGCCGCGTTACTGGGCGACGTCGCTGCGCAGCGCCGCGGTAGGTTGCTTCATGGGAATCGTGCCGGGCGGAGCCACTCCGGCTTCCTTCATGAGTTATGGCCTCGCGCGCCGTCTCTCCAAGGACGGCAACGATTTCGGCAGCGGCGTGGTCGAAGGCGTTGTCGCGCCGGAAACCGCGGCTCACGCGGCCGGCACCTCGGCGCTCCTGCCGATGATCACGCTCGGAGTTCCGGGATCGCCTACGGCCGCAGTGCTGCTCGGGGGTCTGTTGATCTGGGGGCTCCAGCCCGGGCCTTTGCTGTTCGTCGAAAAACCGGATTTCGTGTGGGGCCTCATCGCCAGCATGTATCTCGGCAACATCGCCGGGCTGATCGTCGTTCTCACCTGCGTGCCGCTTTTCGCAGCGATCCTGCGCATCCCCTTTTCGATCATCGCGCCCGTCATCATCGTGATCTGCGCGATCGGGGCGTACACCGTGCACAACTCGATGTTCGACGTCTATCTGATGGTCGTGTTCGGCGTGATCGGCTACGCTTTCAAGAAGCTCGGCTATCCGCTCGCCCCGATGGTGCTGGCACTCGTTCTGGGCGACCGGGCAGAGGAAAATTTCCGCAACGCGATCAAGGGTTCTCAGGGTGACATGCTGGTGTTCTTCTCGAACGGACTGGTGGGCGGTCTGACCACTCTCGCGTTGCTGCTGTTGTTCTGGCCGCTTATCAGAGCGGGGTGGCGCCTGGTGCTGGGAAGAGGCTGGAGGCCTTAGGCGACTCGTTGCCTGAGGCGGGAAAGTGTCTCCGGGGTGAGATTGAGATAGGAAGCCAGCTCTTTTTTGGGTATGCGGCCGAGCAGGTCCTGATGCTTGCGCATGAAGCGCGCAAGGCGCCCGGGGGCGTCGAGCAGATGAAGCGTGATGGTATGCGCCATCACCTCGGACATCAACCGCATGACCTCGTACTCGAAACGCAGCTTCACTTCGATATGGCGTTCCAGAAACTCGACCCAGTGGGGCATGGACAGGCGCGCAACGCGGACCTTGGTGACCGCCGCGATGCTGTAGGGGATGGGGGTTTTCATCCGCCAGGCGGCGTAGGAAGTGTCCATGTCGGTCTCGGCTGCGAAGCGCAGGATCATCTCCTTCCCCTGAGGATTGCTGACGACGCGCTTGAGGATGCCGTCCAGGATGAAGAACTGCTCCATGCTCGTGCTGCCCTGCCGGACCAGCGGCTCCCCCTTGCGGTACTCGGCTATCTCCAGCTGCGGCTCGAGGTCGTCCCAGGCGGACACCGGTATTTCGCGCAGCATGAGGTTCTGTTTGAGCTGAAGGCGGATCGTGTGGCGCTGGGGGTGATTGAGGATGGCCGACACGGTTGGCGGAATCTGGACGAGCTGACTCGGGGCAATTAAGCGGGATTTATTGACTACAGTCAAGGTTGACTGCAGGGTACAGCCTCTAAACTTTTCAGTTTCCTAATTCGGGGGCCGTGGCGTGCTTTTCGTAAAGTGCGGCGCGGCCACACCAACGCAAAGGAGGCAATGATGGGTACGCTTGAGCCGCAAGTCACGTCCGGTCACGGCGTGAAGAGCAGCGGCCAGACCGTCGCCAATGCGCAATCACAAGGAGTGACCGACGGCTTTCACCTGGTCATCGATGCGCTCAAGCTCAACGGCATCGACACGATTTTCGGTCTGCCGGGCATCCCGATCACCGACTTCACCCGCATGGCTCAGGCCGAAGGCATGCGCGTGATTTCGTTCCGCCATGAGCAGAACGCCGGCTACGCCGCAGGCATCGCCGGCTTCCTGACGCAGAAACCCGGCATCTGCCTGACGGTGTCCGCCCCCGGCTTCCTCAACGGCCTGACCGCGCTGGCCAACGCCACCGTCAATTGCTTCCCGATGATCCTTGTCAGCGGTTCCTCCGAGCGGGAGATCGTGGATCTCCAACAGGGCGACTACGAGGAGATGGACCAGCTGGCCATCGCCAAACCGCTCGCCAAGGCCGCCTTCCGCGTGCTGCACGCAGAGGACATCGGCGTGGGCATCGCACGCGCCATCCGCGCCGCCGTCTCCGGCCGCCCGGGCGGCGTCTACCTCGACCTGCCGGCGAAGCTGTTCGCCCAGACCATGGATGCGGAAGCCGGCAAGAAGTCACTCATCAAGGTCGTCGACCCGGCGCCGAAGCAGATCCCCGGCGCCGACGCCGTCAAGCGCGCCATCGACCTGCTCAAGGGCGCGAAGAAGCCGCTGATCGTGCTGGGCAAGGGCGCCGCGTATGCGCAGGCCGACGCCGAGATCCGCTCTTTGATCGAGAAGACCGGAATCCCCTACCTGCCGATGTCCATGGCCAAGGGCCTGCTGCCCGACACGCACCCGCAGTCCGCTTCCGCGGCGCGCTCCTACGTGCTGCCCGAGGCCGACGTGGTGATGCTGGTCGGCGCGCGCCTGAACTGGCTGCTCTCGCACGGCAAGGGCAAGACCTGGGGCGGCAAGGATCACAAGGACTGGGGCGGCCAGAAATTCATCCAGATCGACATTTCGCCGCAGGAGATGGACAGCAATGTCCGTATCGACGCGCCGGTGGTCGGCGATATCGGTTCCTGCGTGTCGGCGCTGCTCGCCGCAATCAACTCAACTGGGGGCTCGAACTGGCCCAAGCCGCCGGCGGAGTGGCTCTCCGCCATCGCGGAGCGCAAGGACAAGAACATCGCCAAGATGGCCGAGACCCTGGCGAAGGATCCGACGCCGATGAATTTCCACAGCGCGCTGAACGTGGTGCGCGACATCGTCAAGGCCAACCCGGACGCCATGCTGGTCAACGAGGGCGCCAACGCGCTCGACTTCACGCGGAGCATCGTCGACATGTACAAGCCGCGCAAGCGCGTCGACGTCGGCACTTGGGGCGTGATGGGTATCGGCATGGGCTATTGCGTCGCGGCCGCCGTGGTGAGCAAGCAACCGGTGATCGCTATCGAGGGCGACAGCGCCTTCGGCTTCTCCGGCATGGAAGTCGAGACCATCTGCCGCTACAACCTGCCGGTCTGCGTCGTCGTCTTCAACAACAACGGCGTCTACCGCGGCACCGACGTGAATCCGACCGGCGGCCCCGATGTGGCGCCCACGGTGTTCGTCAAGGGCGCGCGCTACGACAAGCTGATCGAGGCCTTCGGCGGCGTGGGCGTGAACGCCACGACCCCGGCCGAGTTGCGCAAGGCGATGGAACAGGCCGTCCGCTCGCGCAAGCCCACGCTCATCAATGCCGTGATCGACGAGACCGCCGGCACCGAGAGCGGCCGCATCACGAACCTGAATCCGAGCGCAAAAAAGAAATAAGTCGAGCCGTTTAGCAAGGGCAGGTAGCCTTTCATCTGCCGCAGAATTCTTGGAGATCAGAATGGAAGCCCTCAAGGGAGTTCGAATCCTGGACATGACCCACGTCCAGGCCGGTCCGACGTGCTCCCAGCTCCTCGCGTGGATGGGCGCGGACGTGATCAAGTTCGAGAACCCGCAGGGCGACGCCACGCGCGGCCAGTTGCGCGACGTGCCCAATGCCGACAGCCTCTACTTCACCATGCTCAACTGCAACAAGCGCTCGATCACAGTCAACATGAAGAGTACCGAGGGCAAGCAGGTGTTCGTCGATCTCCTCAAGAAATGCGACATGATCATGGAGAACTTCGGCCCCGGCGTGCTGGATCGCTTCGGGTTCACCTGGGAGAAGATCCACGGCATCAACCCCAAGATCGTGATGGGCTCGATCAAGGGCTTCGGCTCCTCGGGTCCGTATGCCGACTTCAAGGCGTACGAAAACGTCGCCCAGGCGATGGGCGGCGCGATGAGCACGACGGGCGTGCCCGACGGCCCGCCTTTCGTGACCGGCGCGCAGATCGGCGATTCGGGCACCGGCCTGCACCTCGCGATCGGCCTCCTCGCCGCGCTGCATCAGGCGAACCGCACCGGCAAGGGCCAGTACGTCGAGGTCGCGATGATGGACGGGGTGATGAACCTGTGCCGTGTGAAGTTCCGCGATCACCAGCGCCTCACGCGCCAGTCGCTCGCTGAATATTCCGTGCCCACCTATCAGGGCATGGGCGACGTGCCGCGCGCCGGCAACGATTCGGGCGGCGGCCAACTCGGCAACGCCGTCCACTGCAAGCCGCACGGGGCGAACGACTGGCTCTACGTCGTGGTTCAGGAGGCGGTTTGGGAAGATCTCGCCAAGCGCATCGGGCCGGAAGTGGGCGTACCCGAGCTCGCGACCGACGCGCGCGTGGCAAGCATAGGCGAGCGCCGCAAGAACCAGCAGCTCGTGTGGACGCTGCTCAACAAGTTCGCCGAGAAGTACACCAAGCGCGAGCTCATGGCGATACTGAATCCGCTCGACGTCCCCTGCGGGCCGATCATGAGCACTCAGGATCTGGCGACCGACGAACACATCAAGGGCCGAGACATGTGGGTCGAGCTCGACCACCCGCAGCGCGGCAAGTGGTACAACGTTGGAATGCCGATCAAGCTTTCGGACTCGCCCGCGGTCATCAAGCGTTCGCCGCTCCTCGGGGAACACACCGACGAGGTTCTCAAGGAAGTCCTCGGCTACGACGAAACGAAAATCGCCAGCCTGAGGCAGGCGGGCGCTTTCTCGGTACCCCCGAAGAAAGCGGCATAGCCATGAGAATTGCCATCATCGGCCAGCAGGATTTTGGTAAAGCCGTTCTCGATGCGTTTCTCGCCAGAGGAGACGAAGTCGCGGGTGTGTTTTGCGCCCCGGAGAAAGAGGGCGCCAAGGCCGATCCCCTTAAGGCGGCGGCGCAGGAAAAACGGCTCAAGATCTTCCAGTTCGCGTCCCTGCGAAACAAGGAAGCCCTGGACGCGATGCGCGGGCTCAACGCGGATCTCGGCATCATGGCGTTCGTGCTGCAGTTCGCGCCGCAGGAATTCGTGAAAATCCCGAAGAAAGGCACGATCCAGTATCACCCGTCGCTCTTGCCGAAATATCGCGGGCCGAGCTCGATCAACTGGCCGATCATACGCGGCGACGCCAAAACCGGCCTGTCCATCTTCCGGCCGAACGATGGCCTGGACGAAGGCCCTCTGATCCTGCAAAAGGAAACGCCGCTCAGCCCGGATGACACGCTCGGCAGCGTCTACTTCGATCGCTTGTTCCCGATGGGGGTTGCGGCGATGATCCAGGCCGCGGACCTGGTGATGGCCGGCAATCATCGCGAGACGATGCAAGACGAGACCCAAGCGAGCTACGAAGGCTGGTGCCGCGCTGCCGAAGCGAAAATCAACTGGGCGAGCCATTTAGATTTCACCTACAACCTCATACGCGGCTGCAATCCCGCTCCCGGCGCCTGGACTACTTTGAACGGAAAGAAACTGCAGATCTTCGACAGCCGCAAACATGTATTCCGCACTTTCGGCGCGGTAAAAGGCAAGATCGGCGAGATTTCCGAAATCAGCGCCGCGAGTTTCTTCGTGACTGCTCAGGGAGGACGAATCGAGGTTCTCAAGGCAAAGCACGAAGACGGCAAGAAAGTATCCGCGGCCGAACTGGTGGCCCAGAACGGCCTCACTCCGGGCACCGTGCTCGGGAGCTGACTCGCGCCCGCGCGGCCGCCGTCTCGCGGCGCGACGTGACCTATCGTCGCGTTTTGGTTCGCGGAGGTTGTTGAAATCCACGGACCATCGCGCAGGTTCATTTGGGCGCCGGTCGCCGACCGGATTCGCCGCCGAACAGAAATTTGACGGCCTCCACTATTCACTGTAAAAATGCCGCCCAGAGCATTGTTTATTCAGTAACTCGGGCGCATCCCCTCGTTAGACAACAATAAAAATAAACGGGAGAGGCAATGACCAAAGTGGGGTTCTGGAAAAAGGACTGGTTTCTCGGTCTCGGGGTGTCGCTCGTGCTGCTCGTCACCGGCGGGACCCAGCTGATCGAGAGCATGGAGCGCTCCGCGTACGATTGGGGCGTTCGGGCCTCGGCGCGAGCCCCGTCCGACAAGATTTCCGTGATCGCGATCGACAAGCGGAGCATCGACAATATCGGTCGCTGGCCCTGGTCGCGCGAGATCCACGCAAAGATGATCGAAAGCCTCGCGGACGCGAAGGCCAAAGTCATCGGCTATACGGTTTTTTTCTCCGAACCGCAGCTCGATCCGGGCTTGACCTATGTCAACAGGCTTCTGGAGGCCTACCACCGGCTCGTGCCGGCGAACCCCGATCCGGGCACGCCGCCTCGCGGCGTATCGCCCGAGATCCTTCAAATCGGTGCCACGCTGCAGGAAGCCGAGGGCGCGCTCAATATCGACAGGAAGCTCGCCGCGAGTTTCGCCAAGGCGGGCAACGTAGTGCTGCCGATGCTGTTTACGTTCGGCGAGCCGCGTGGCAAGCCAGACAAGCCCCTTCCCGATTTCGTGCGCAAGAACGCGCTCTCGATCCAGGGCGGCAGCGGCGATCTTCCGATCTTCACCAGCGCAGTCGAGGTCCCGATCGTGGACAGCCTGGGCGAGGCCGCGGCCGCGGTTGGGCATTTGAACTCGGTACCCGACGTGGACGGGGCGATCCGCACCGAAGCGCTCGCCATCACCTACTACGATGAATACTATCCGTCGCTGGCGGTCATGATGGTGGCAAGGAGCCTCAACCTGACCGCCAAGGACATCAAGATCCGTCCCGGCGAAGCCCTGCAGATCGGTAATTTCCGGGTGAGCGCGGATCCGACGATGCAGATGTTCACCTACTTCTACAAGGACCGCGACGGCAGGCCGGCCATTCAGGAGGATTCGTTCTACGACGTGGCGAGCGGCAAGATCCCGCTGGAAAAATATCGCGACAAGATCGTGTTGATCGGACCGACGGCTGCCGGAGTCGGCAGCATGTTCGTGACGCCGGTGAATCCGTCCATGCCGGCCGTCGAGCTTCAGGCGCACACGGTCTCCTCGCTCTTGCAGGGGCATTTTTTCGTCGCGCCGACCTGGGGTTGGGTCGTCGAGAGGCTGGTCTATCTCCTGGTCGCGGCATATCTGATCGCGTTGCTCCCGCGACTTTCCGCCGGCGTGGGAGCCGGGGTCAGCGCGGGCATCGTTGCGCTTCTGCTCGCCACACACTTCGTGCTCATGACCGGCCAGGGACTGTGGCTGCAGTTCATGCTGCCGCTCGCCCTGCTGATCGTCGGTCACGTGTTGCTCGTGACGAAGCGCTTCGTTGTCACCGAGCGCGGCAAGGAGGTGTCCGATGCGCAGTCGGCAGCCAACGCGCGCATGCTCGGCCTCGCTTTCCAAGGACCAGGCCAGCTCGACAT
>DATHJM010000178.1:0-6553 GCA_035489775.1 Burkholderiales bacterium | reverse complement strand
CCTGCTCTGGGGTGCGCGCCCGGTGGAAGGACAGACGCTCAACGCGGTCGCTTTTGGCGCGATCATAGACAGTTTCGGCTGGGACGCCCGCATGGGCCAGGCCGCATTGTGGGTGGTGCTTGCGCTCGAAGCGGGGCTTCTCTTCGTCGCCGCCAACACCGGCTTCCTGGGCGGTCCCGCAGTGCTCTCCAACATGGCCGCCGATTCCTGGGTGCCGCACCAGTTCCGCTACCTGTCGACGCGGCTCGTCACCCAGAACGGCATTCTGGTCATGGGGCTCGGATCGCTTGTCATTCTTCTGTGGACGGGCGGCAGCGTTTCCACGCTCGTCGTCCTCTACAGCTTGAGCGTGTTCTTGACCTTCGCCGTGTCGCTCTTCGGCCTGTGCCTGTACTGGGCCCGGCTGCGCGCCGGGAGAAACTGGCTCGGGAGGCTGGCGCTGTCGGCTGCGGGGTTCCTCGTGTGTGCGGGCATTCTGCTCATGCTGCTCGTCGAGAAGTTTCTCGAAGGTGGATGGCTAACGGTCCTCATCATCGCCGCGATCATCGCCGCATGCGTGACCATCCGCAACCACTACGACTGGACCAGGGCGCAGCTGAAAAAAATCGACGCGGACTTTTCGGGCATTCCCTTTGGCAGCGTCGCGAATCCGCCCAAGCCGGACCCCAACCGGCCCACTGCGGTGTTTTTGGTAGGGTCCTCTCGCGGCGGCGGGCTGCATGCGCTGCTCTGGGTACAACGGATGTTCCCCGACCACTTCAGGAACTTCATCTTCGTCAACGCGCGCACGGTGGATGCGCAGAGTTTTGGCGGGCGCGAAGATCTCGAAGCGATGAAGGTGGAGGCGAACGCTTCGCTTTCCTACTTTGTAAACTTCTGCAACAGCAAGGGATGGGCGGCAAAGTCATACCTGTCCTTCGGCACCGATCCCATCGATGAATTCACCCGGCTCGCCGAACGCGTTCAGGGCGAGTTTTCCAACGCCATTTTCTTCACCAGCAAGCTCATCTTCGACGAAGACAACTGGTTGACCCTGATACTGCACAATCAGGCGGCGATGGCGCTGCAGCGCCGCTTCCATCTGCGTGGCATGCAAATGGTCATCCTGCCGATGAAATTAAGTGTCTAGCGAAGGTGCAAAGGCCGACGGTAGTCCGGGAGGGGAGATTTTCGCTGCTGTCCCCGAGCGATAGCGGCGAGACACCTCCCGCAGCTCCGCGCGCAGCCGCTCCCCGTCCCAGTCTTTCATGAGGAATTTGTGAATGCCGGCTTCGTTGACGGCATCTGCAATGACCTTCGGATCGCGGGTGCCGGTGATGATTATCCTGATCACATCGGGATAGAGCTTCCTCACGTGGCTGAGGAACTCCACCCCGGTCAGCCCCGGCAGGTATTGATCGGAAATCACTATCCCGACCGGATGGCTCGCGAGCAGGTCGAAGGCACGCTTCGGATCGGTCGTCTTCAGCACCGGGAATCCGTCAGGGCTCAGGGCCCTCTCGAGCAGCATCAGATCTCGCTCGTCGTCATCGAGCAGGAGCACGGCCGGCTTCGCCGCAGCCCCGCTCGCGGAAAGGTTGAGCCGTCGGCCGTCACGCAGCATGGCCTCGCATTCGGAAGGGGGTACGGGAGTGGAGAAGTAGAAGCCCTGCATTTCGTCGCAGCCGTGCGTGGAAAGAAAATTCAATTGCCCTTCGGTCTCGACGCCTTCGGCCACCACTTTCAGTTTGAGGCTGTGTGCCAGCCCGATGATCGCCAAGGTGATCGCGGCGTCGTCCGGATTGGTGGTCACGTCGCGGACGAAAGCGCGGTCGATCTTGAGCGCGTCGATCGGGAAGCGTTTCAGGTAAGCGAGGCTGGAGTAGCCGGTGCCGAAGTCGTCCACCGAGATCTTGACGCCCGATTCCTTGAGTCCTCGCAGTGTGCGCGCCGCAGCCTCCGGCTCTTTCATCAGCAGCGACTCGGTGAGCTCGAACTGAAACAGAGACGGATCGACCCCCGTCTCCCGCAGGATGAGCCGCACGGTAGCCTCAAGGTCCTTCTGCAGGAACTGCCGCGCGGACAGGTTGACGGCCACGGGTGGCACGGCAAGCCCAGAGCTCTTCCATGACTGGATCTGTCGACACACTTCCCGCATGACCCATTCGCCGACGGGCACGATCAGGCCCGCGTCTTCCAGCACCGGGATGAACTCCACCGGCGAGACCATGCCCCGCTCCGGATGCTGCCAGCGCATCAGCGCCTCGAAGCCGCAAATGACCCCGCTCTCCAGGTCTACCTTGGGCTGGTAGTGGAGCAGGAACTCCCTGCGTTCGAGCGCCCGGCGCAATGCCGCCTCCACTTGCATGCGCGCGAGAGCCCGCTCGTTCATCTCCCGTGTGAAGTACTGGTAGGTGTTACGCCCCTGTTCTTTTGCGCGGTACATCGCGGTGTCCGCGTTCATGATCAGCGCGTCGGCCTCCTCGCTGTCGGCAGGGAACAGCGTAATGCCGACGCTCGCGCTGATGTAGGTTTCGTGGCCATCCAGATCGAACGGCCGCGCAAGGGCGTCGATGATCTTCTGCGCGACGATGCTCGCGTCGCCCGGCTTGGCCAGATCGGAGAGCACGGCGCCGAACTCGTCGCCGCCGAACCGCCCTACGGTATCGCCGCTGCGTATGCACTGGTTAAGCCGCGCCGCTGCCTCCTTGAGCAGCTTGTCCCCGGCACCGTGCCCCTGGGTATCGTTCACGAGTTTGAAGCGATCCAGGTCGATGTAGAGCACGGCCATGGCATTTCCGCTGCGCCGCCCCTGCGCCATGGTCTGCAGCAAGCGGTCGTGTAACAGGTGGCGGTTGGGCAGTCCCGTCAGAGCGTCGAACTGCGCAAGATACGCCAGGCGTTCCTCGGCGCCCTTGCGCTCGATCGCCACGGCCAGGATGTTGGCCACGCTCTGCAGGAAGCTCAGATCGTCCTCGCCGAAGCGCCGCGGCTGCAGAGCATGCGCGCTGAGTATCCCGAAGGTTCCCGTGGTTCCGAATATGGGGACTTCGACCCCGCTGCGCACGCCGTACTGCAGGAGCAAAGAGGGCGAGAAGCGCGTTTCCTTGTCCTCGTAGTCTCTAGTGATGACAGGTTCGCGGTGCGACAGAGCGAATTCGACGCGGTTGCCGCGGAGCACAGGCACCCTGCGTTGTCCGATCCATTCCGCCGGCCAGCCGGCCGCCGCCTTGAACAGCAGTTGTTTGCCGTCCGGGTCGAGCTCGAGCACGTTGCAGTAATCGGCCTTCAGTGTCGCCGAGACAAGCTCCACGGCCCGGTTGAACACGTCCGCAAGGTCGGTACTCGCGAGCACCCACTGTCCGAACTCCGCGATGAGGCGCTGCTGCAGCGCCTGATTGCGCATTTTTTCCTCTGCTTCCTTGCGCGGGGTAACATCCTCCATCGCTCCGATCATGCGTACCGCCTTGCCGGCGCTGTCGCGGATCACATGCCCCCGATCGAGCACCTCGGCGTAACTGCCGTCATGGCGCCGGAAGCGGTATTCGTCGCTCCAACTCTCCCCGCCGGAGTCGATCAGCCGATGCATGCCGGCCGTCACGCGATCCCGGTCCTCCGGATGGGCGGCGTCGTACCATGACTTCACCGTGCGCTCCACGTCCTCACGCGGGTATCCGAACACCTTGGTGAAGTTCTCGTTCCACCACAGCGATTCCGTGATGAGATCGAGGTCCCAAATGACGTCGCTCGTTGCCCGCACAGCGGTGTTGAAGCGTTCGTTGCTCTCCCGCAGCGCCGCCCCCGCAGCCATCCGATCGCGGATGTCCCGCGAAATGGCGGCGATGATGTGCGTATCTCCCGAGCGCAGCACGCGCCGCGTCGATTCGAACGGCAAGAGAGTGCCGTCCCTGCACCGGTAGTGGGTATTCATGCCGCTGGTAAGGGAAGGATTCGCGATCAGGTCGTCGTAGGAACGTTCGAGCTCAGCGCGGCTCACTGGGAGCACGTCGTGCGGGCCCATCTGGAGCATCTCCTCCCGCGAGTAGCCCAGTAGGTTGCAGGCAGTGGCGTTGACGTCTACAAAGCGCATGGTGGTGCGGTCGATCAGCACGATCATGTCCGCCGAGTTGTCCAGCGCGAGCCGGAACCGGCGCAGCTCCTCCTCACCCTCCTTGCGCTGCACGAACTGGCCGATCTGGGTGCCGATCACTCGGATCGCTTGCAGCAATCGCTCCTCCGGCTCGCGCACTTCACCGCTGTTGAAAGCCAGTATTCCGATCGTCTTGCCTTCCGCCATCACCGGGAAAAAGGTGGCCCCATGCAAACCCAGTTCACGAATAAGAGATATCTGCGCAGCGCGTGGGTCCTTCCCGATATCGGCCAGCCACAGCGGCTCGCCCGACTGCCACACCCGGCCCGCAAGACCGGCGCCCGGCGCGTAGGTCACGCTGCGCGACGCCTCGAGGAACCGCTGAATGGCCTCGGTTTGGATTCCCCAAGCCTCGCCCAGGCGCAAGACACCGGCCCGCTCATCGACGCGAAGGTAGCGCCCGCAATCCCACCCTTCGGTTTCGCAGATGGCGCGGATCGCCGCTTGCACTGCAGCAGTCGCGTTGTCCGCGCCGGAAAGTGAACGGTTCACTGCGTGCTCGAGCCCCTGCAGCTGTTCGGCGCGCTTGCGCTTCGTGATGTCCTTGCCGACGCCGCGGTAGCCTGTGAATGTGCCGGCCGGATCGAATACGGGCTCGCCGCTCACGCTGACCCAGATCCTGCGGCCGGATCCGTCCACTCTGCACAGCTCCAGGTCCTGGAAGGGTCTGCGCGCGTCCAGCAGCGCAATGTGATGCGTCCAGTCCCGTTCGGTCATGTTCAAGTAGTTTAATTCCCAGCGCTTCTTGCCGACCGCCTGGCGACGCCCCTGGATAATCCAGTCCGGGCCGCTTCCGGACGAAGTCGTGAACCGGTATTGGTCGTCCTGCTCCCAATACATGTCCGAGGACAGCTCGATCAGGCTGCGGAAGCGCTCCTCGCTCTTGCGCAGCACTTCCTCGGCACGCATGCGCCGCAAGAACTGTCCAACCTGGCTGCCGATGACATGCACCCCCCCGAGCAGACGTTCGTCGGGCTGGCGGATCTCGCTGCTGGAGAAGACCAGGACACCGATCGTCGTATCTTCCGAGACGACTGGAAAGACGAATGTGCCGCGAATCCCGAGATCCAGTGCAAAGCCTGCCCTCCGTGCGCGGGTGTCGTTGTTGATATCGGCGACCCAAAGCGGCTCCCCCGATTCCCATACGCGCCCTGCCAAACCCTCTCCGGGGCGGAATTCGACCCCGCGCGATCTCTTGATGAATTCCTGGATCGGAGCGCTCAAAATGCCCCACGCACCCCCGAATCGCAGCAAGCCTGCCTCTTCGTCCCAGTAGAAATACCTGCCGCTGTCCCATGCTTCCGACTCGCAGACGGCGCGGATGACTGCCGTTATCGCGGCCGTAGAGCTTTCCGCTTCGGCAAGGCAACGCGTCACCGAATGCTCCAGCGCCAGCACCTGCTCTCCGCGCTTGCGTGCCGTGATGTCCTCGAGCACGGTAATGTCGTACAAAAGCGTGCCTCCCGCATCCCGCTGCGCCGTGATTGTTACGGCGACAAGAACGGGCGAGCCGTCCTTGTGGCGGTAGCGCCTCTCCTTGGAAATGCTCTGGATTTCTCCGGCGTGGAGCTTCTCACGAAGCATCCAGAGCTCCTTTGTTGCTTCTTCGTCCTCCGGAAGCGAGAACTCCTTGATGTTGCGGCCGATCAGCTCGTCAGGGGTGTAGCCCAAGATCTGCCCCATGCGCGGGTTCGCGAGAAGGATTCTGCCCTGGGGATCGATGTGGTTGATGCCGACGGGGGCGAGATCGAAGGTCGTGTGGAAGCGTTGCTCGCTCCGCTCGATCTCCAACTCGGCCTGGCGTCGCGCCTCACGCGTCCTCAGATTGAAAATGCCGTAGGCGATGTCGTTCGCAAGCTCTTCGAGGAGCGCAACTTCGTCGGAGCTAAACGCATCCGCGTCGCCGGAAAACAAGCCGAAGACGCCGTAGGTTTCGCCGTGGTGTACGAGCGGCAGCGAGGCCACCGCCCGATAGCCGCGGGCAAGCGCCTCCTTGCGCCATGTCTTGAAGCGCGGGTCGCTCGCGGCGTCCCGTGTCACCTGCGTCGTCCCGGTGCGAACCGCGAGGCCCGCCGGCCCGTTCCCGTATTCGTCGTCGGCCCAGGAAATCCTAACCGACTCGAAGTAGTGCTCCGGGTCGCCGGCAACAGCTACCGGTTCGATGGTCTTGGCGGCGTCGTGTTGCGCCAAGCCGATCCAGGCAACGAGGTAACCGCCGGACTCGACGCCGATGCGGCACGTTTCCTGAAGCAGCCGTCTCTCCTCCGCCGTGCGCACCAGCACGCGGTTGCACTCGGTGATCATCGCGCGTGCTCGCGACATCAAACGCAGCTCGTTGTTGGCCCGTATGAGCTCCGCCTCTGCCTGGTTGCGCTCGGGCATGATTCCGTCGACGTCTTCGCGCTTCGGGTCGGTCATCCGTCG
>DATHJM010000177.1:0-6047 GCA_035489775.1 Burkholderiales bacterium | reverse complement strand
CCCTGGTGGGGATGCTCTTCTACGGCGAGCCGCTCGAACTCTCCATCATGCTCGGCGCGGCGGTGATCTTCGCCGGGACGTACTACAGCATCCGGCGCGAAAGCCGAAAACCGGGGACAGAGCGCGGTCTGTAACTGCGTTACTTTTTCTTCCGGCTTGGAAGCGGCGGGAGCGTGCGCAGGTAGGCGATCACCGCGTTCAGGTCTGCAGGGGTGAGCTGGCTGGTGGTGTTGCGGATCACTTCGCCCATGGTTTCGGCGGGAACGTCGCCATCGGGGGTGAGGCCGGTGGTGAGGAAATCCACGAGCTCGCGGTCGCTCTGCTTCTTGAGCCCCGTGGGCGTGAGGTTCGCGACGTCTTTGCCGTCGGGGCCCTTGCCCCCGGCGAGGAAGCGGCTCGTCTTCGGCCCGCCGAGGAAATTCCGGGGCGTGTGGCATTCGCCGCAGTGGCCGGGCGCCTGCACCAGATAGGCGCCGCGGTTGGCGGTATCCGAGAGTCCCGGGGGGTTCGTGAACGGGCCGGGCGTGAAGAAAAACCACTTCCAGAACGTCACGAGAAAGCGCCAGCCGAAAGGGAAACGCAGCTCGTGCTCCTGGTTGGCGCGGGCGCTCGGCGGAAGCGAGCGCAGGTAGGCCCACAGGTCGCGCAGGTCGCGGTCGACGATCTTCGTGAACGAGGAATAGGGAAAGGCCGGGAAGTAGTTCTTGCCGTCGGGCCGGTCGCCTTGGCGCATCGCGCGCATGAAATCGGCCTCGGTCCAGCGCCCGATCCCCGCCTGAGGATGCGGGGTGATATTCGGGCCGTAGAACGTTCCGAACGGCGTTTTGAGCGCTCGGCCGCCGGCGAACGCCACCGCGTCCTTCTTTTCCTCGGTGTGGCAGCCGGTGCAGCCGCCCGCCTTGGCGAGATATTCGCCGCGCTTTGCGTCGCCTTGAGCGCATGCGCTGCCGAGCGCTGCGCCGAGCGCAAGGCCGAGAAGCAGCCGATTCAAGGATCGTGCGGACCTGACCATGCCGTCAAGCATAACGCACTCCCAGAAAGCGAAAGCCCCGCCGCAGCGGGGCTTTTCGGACAAGAGCAAGCTTTAGTTCTGCTTCTCGCGGAAATTCTGGTGGCAGGCGCCGCAGGTCTTGCCGACGGCGCCGATCGCCGCCTTTTGAGTGGCTTCGTCGCCGCCTCTGCTCACCTTTACCAGCGCCTGCACCGCGTTCTGGAGGTTCTCCTGGGCCTCCTTGAACTTCGCCGGTTCGCTCCAGATCGCCGGCAGGGCGGCGGTTTTCACGCCCGCGTCCTTGGTGCTCTCGGCGAAGCCGTCCCACGGCATCCTGCTCAGGGCGTCGAGCATGGCCGAATTGAACGCGACGGTATCCGCGTTGTAAGGAACCTTGCCCGCGGCCATGCCGGCCATCGGACCGAAATACTTGCCTTGCAGGGTCATCGCCGCCTGGCGCTGTTTGACCATTATCTCGGGCTTGACCTGCGAAAAAGCGGTGAGCGTGTATCCGGTGCCCAGCGCCAGAGCCAGTCCGGCCAAAAGAAGCCTCTTTTTCATTCAATTCTCCTCGATTAGGGTTGGCATGCGACCGCCATTGTAGCGGCATCCGCCGCACGCGTGGCATAACAGTTTCGGGCGGCGGTTTATTCCAGCCTTTCTAGACGACGGCTTCCTCTTTCTTTTCCTTGAGCGGTTTCACCAGGTCCTCGCGCCGGATGCCCAGCCAGCGCACGATCGGCGCCATGACCAGCACCGAGGAATATATACCGAAACAGATGCCGATAGTGAGGGCGAGCGCGAAGTAGTGCAGGGCCGGTCCCCCGAACACGAGCATCGAGGTCACCATCGTCTGGGTGCAGCCGTGGGTGATGATGGTGCGCGAGATCGTCCGGGTGATGGCGTTGTCGATGATCTCGGTGACGCTCGCCTTTCTCATCTTCCGGAAGTTTTCCCGGATCCGGTCGGCGATAACCACCGACTCGTTCACCGAATAGCCGAGTACCGCGAGCACCGCGGCGAGCACCGGCAGCGAGAACTCCCACTGGAACAGCGCGAAAAAGCCCAGGATGATCACCACGTCGTGGAGGTTGGCGATGATCGCCGCGACGCCGAATTTCCATTCGAAGCGCAGCGCGAGGTAGCCGACGATCCCGAGCGAGGTGATGAGCAGGGCGAGGGCGCCGTTCTCGGCGAGCTCGCGCCCGACCTGCGGCCCGACGAACTCCACCCGCCGCAGTGTCGCGGTCCTGTCCTCCGCGGTCAGTCCTTCCATGACGGCCTTGGAGAGATCGGCGCTGTTCTGGCCGGGCTTGAGGGGCATCCGGATCAGCACGTCGCGCGAGGAGCCGAAATTCTGCACCGAGTAATCGTGATAGCCGCGCACGTCGAGCGCCTTGCGGATCTTCTCGACTTCCGCGCCGTGCTCGTAGCTCACTTCCATCACCGTGCCGCCGGTGAACTCGATCGAGAAATTCAGGCCCTTGGTGGCGAGGAAGAGGACCGCCAGGAGGAAAGTGAGGAGCGACACCACGTTGAACGCCAGCGCGTGGCGCATGAACGGGATGTCGTGTCTGATCTTGAAGAACTCCATCGGCTTACTTCCAGGCCGTGTTGCCGATCGCCACGCGCTCGAGCTTCCGGCGCGTGCCGTAGGTGAGGTTGACCATGCTACGGCTCACCACGACCGAGGAGAAAATCGAGGTGAGGATGCCCAGGCAGTGCACCACGGCGAAGCCTCGCACCGGCCCCGAGCCGAAGATGAGCAGCGCCAGGCCCGCGATCATCGTGGTGACGTTGGAGTCGAGGATGGTGCCGAAGGCGCGCTCGTAGCCCGCGTGGATCGCCGCCTGCGGCGTGGCGCCTCCTCTCAACTCCTCGCGCACGCGCTCGTTGATGAGGACGTTCGCGTCGATCGCCATCCCGAGCGTGAGCGCGATCGCAGCGATGCCGGGGAGGGTGAGCGTGGCCTGGAGCATCGACAGCAGCGCGATCAGGAAGAGCAGATTCGCGCACAGCGCGAGAGCCGAGAACACCCCGAACAGCGAGTAGTAGACGATGATGAAAAGCGACAGCGCGGCGAAGCCGTAGATCGTCGAGTCGAAGCCCTTCTTGATGTTCTCGGCGCCCAGCGACGGGCCCACAGTGCGTTCCTCGACGATCTCCATGGGCGCGGCGAGCGCACCCGCTCGCAGGAGCAGGGCGACGTCGTTCGCCTCCACGGTCGTCATCCTGCCGCTGATCTGCACGCGCCCGCCGCCGATCTCGCTGCGGATCACGGGCGCGGTCACGACCTCGCCCTTGCCTTTCTCGATGAGGAGGATCGCCATGCGCTTGCCGACGTTCTCGCGCGTGTATTCCTTGAAAATGCGCGCGCCGGTGGCGTCGAGGGTCAGGTGGACGGCCGGCTCCTGCGTCTGGTTGTCGAAGCCCGGTTGCGCGTCGGTGAGCCGGTCGCCGGTCAGCACCACCTGCTTGCGCACGAGAATCGGCTGGCCGTTCCTCTCGACGTAGAACTCGTCGCCGAATGGGACCTGCCCGCCTTGAGCCGCCGCGAATGCCGCGGCATTCATGTTGTCTTCGTCCACCATCCGCACTTCGAGGGTCGCGGTGCGGCCGAGGATCTCTTTGGCCCGGGTCGGGTCCTGGATACCCGGCAGCTGCACGACCACGCGGTCGGACCCCTGCTGCTGAATCACGGGCTCGGCGACGCCCAGCTCGTTGATGCGGTTGTGCAGCGTCTGGATGTTCTGCTTGAGCGCGAGCTCCTGGGTGCGCTTCTGCGCCTCGGGTCGGATCGAGGCGATGAGGCGCAGCTCGCCGCCGAATGTGGCATCGGTGAGCTGCAGGTCCGCAAGCTGCTCGGCTATGAGCGTGCGCGCCTTGTCGCGGGTCTCGGCGTCGCGGAAGCGGATCACGATGTTGTTGCCTTCGCGCGTGATTCCGGTGTGGCGCACGTTCTTGTCGCGCAGCTGCGAGCGCACGTCGCCGGCGAGACTCTCCGCGCGCTTGGCAAGCGCCGCGGGCAGGTCGACCTGCAACAGGAAATGCACGCCTCCGCGCAGATCCAGGCCGAGGTACATCGGCAGCGCATGGATGGCGGAGAGCCAGCGGGGGGAATTCGGCAGGAGATTGAGGGCGACGGTATAGGAGGGGCTGGCCGGGTCGGGATTGAGCGAGCGCTCGATGACGTCCTTCGCCTTGAGCTGGGTGTCCGTGTCGGCGAGCCGCACCTTGATGCCCGCAAGATCGAGGAAGACCCCCGTGGGCTGGATCCCGGCCTTCTTGAGCGATTCCTCGACACGCCCGAGAACTGCCTGATCCACCTTCAGCGTTGCGCGCGCGGAAGAAACCTGCACCGCGGGCGCCTCGCCGAAAAAATTGGGCAAGGTATAGAGAAACCCGAGCACCAGCGCCACCGCGATGGTGACGTAGACCCAGTGGGGATAGCGATTCATCCGTGAGGCTGTGAGGAAGTCGGACTGCGGCGCTCAGGGATTCTTCAGTTTCCTAGAGGGCCTTGATCGTGCCCTTGGGCAGAAGCGTCTGGATCGCGCTCCTTTGCATCTGCACCTCGGTGCCGGGCGCGATCTCGATCGACACGTAGGATTCGCCGATCTTGGTGATCTTCCCGAGCACCCCGCCCGCGGTGACGACCTCGTCGCCTTTCTGCAGCGCCTCGGTCATCTGCTTGTGCTCCTTGGAGCGCTTCATCTGCGGGCGGATCATCAGGAAATAGAGCAGGGCGAACATTCCGATGATGATGAAGAACTGCTCGTAGCCGGGGCCGGACGCGCCGGCCGGGGCGCCTTGCGCGAATGCGGGGGAAATCAGCACTTGGGTCTCCAATGCGGGTTCAGCGAGCGCCGAAGTATACCATCGGCGAGCCGCAGTTCATGAGGTTTTCCCGGCTTTGCGGCGGCCCTCGTGGAACGCGGCGGCGTAGTCGGCGAGCTTCTTCTTCGCTATGGCGTCGCGCAGCTCCAGCATGAGCGCCTGGTAGTAGTGCAGGTTGTGCAGGGTGTTGAGCCGCGCGCCGAGGATTTCGTTCACCTTCTGGAGGTGATGCAGGTAGGCGCGCGAGAAATGGGCGCAGGTGTAGCAGGGGCAGGTGCCGTCCAGCGCCTGCGTGTCGTCGCGGTAGCGGGCGTTGCGGATCTTGACGTCGCCAAAGCGCGTGAAGAGCCAGCCGTTGCGGGCGTTTCGCGTGGGAAGCACGCAGTCGAACATGTCGATTCCGGCCGTAACGGCCTCGACGATATCCTCAGGTGTACCAACGCCCATAAGGTAGCGCGGCTTGTCCGCGGGGAGCCGCGGCGCGGTGTGGGCGATGACCCTGCGCATTTCGCGCTTGGACTCGCCTACCGACAGCCCGCCGATCGCGTAGCCGTCGAATCCGATATTCGTTAATCCAGCGAGGGATTCGTCGCGCAGGTCTTCGACCATTCCGCCCTGCGCGATGCCGAACAGGGCGTTGGGGTTGCCCTCGTGCGCGCGCTTCGAGCGCTCGGCCCAGCGCAGCGAGAGGCGCATCGATTCCCCGGTGTCGCGCTCGCTCGCGGGGTAGGGCGTGCATTCGTCGAACACCATGACGACATCCGCGTCCAGCACCCGTTGGATGCGCATCGACTCCTCGGGGGTGAGCAGGAGGCGATCGCCGTTCACGGGCGAGGCGAAGCGCGCGCCTTCTTCCGTGATTTTGCGAAGCCCGCCGAGGCTGAACACCTGGTAGCCCCCCGAATCGGTGAGTATCGGCCCCTTCCAGCCGATAAAGCGGTGCAACCCGCCGTGCGCCGCAATCACCTCGAGCCCGGGACGCAGCCACAGGTGAAAGGCGTTGCCGAGGACGACGCGCGTGCCGTTCTCGGCGAGCTCCGCGGGGCTCACTGCCTTCACCGCGCCGTAAGTCCCGACCGGCATGAAGACCGGCGTCTCGACGTTTCCGTGCGCCAGCTCCAGAGTCCCGGCGCGCGCCGCGCCGTCAGTCGCGTGGACCGTGAATTTCACGAGCGAGAAACGTCTCCTACTGTCCGGCGCGCACCGGCCAGGCACGGAG
>DATHJM010000176.1:0-2228 GCA_035489775.1 Burkholderiales bacterium | reverse complement strand
GAGACGATGCTCGGCAAGGGTCTCCTCGCGATGATCGGAAAAGGCGAACGCGGTCCCACGGCGATCGAGGCGATCCGCAAGCACAAGGCCGCTTCGCTGATAGCGGTGGGCGGCGCCGCCTACCTCGTCGCCAAGGCGATCCGGAAGTCCAGAGTGCTCGCCTTCGGCGATCTGGGCATGGAAGCGATCTACGAGTTCGAGGTGAAGGACATGCCGGTCACGGTCGCCGTCGATGCGAACGGCACCTCCGTGCACCAGACCGGCCCGGCGGAATGGGAAAAGCGCATCAGGGACTTCAAGATCCCCGTCGCAGCCGCATAGAATTCGTCCATGGCAAAAATCCTCGGCGGCATCGGCACCTCGCACGTCCCTACGATAGGCGGCGCCTACGACCGCAAGAAGCAGAACGATCCCGACTGGGCTCCGCTCTTCAGGGGCTACGAGCCGGTCAAGGCCTGGCTCGCCGGGAAAAGACCCGACGTTCTCGTGTTCTTCTACAACGATCACGCGACCACGTTTTTCTTCGATCACTACCCGACCTTCGCGCTGGGCGTGAGCGCCGAGTACCCGATCGCGGACGAAGGCCTGGGGCCGCGCGCCGTCCCGCCCCTGAAAGGCCACGCCGGCCTCGCGCGCCACATGGCCGAGGCGCTGGTGAACGACGAGTTCGACATCTCCGTTTTCCAGGACCTGCCGATCGACCACGGCGTGCACTCGCCGCTCACCATGTTCTGGCCGCCCTCGCCCGACTGGCCCGGAAAGATCGTGCCGATCGAGATCAACGTGCTCCAGCACCCGATCCCCACGCCCTCGCGCTGCTGGAAGCTCGGGCAGGCGGTGCGCCGCGCGGTGCTCTCCTACCCCGAGGACCTGAAAGTGGTCATCGTCGGCACCGGGGGACTTTCGCACCAGATGAACGGCGAACGCGCCGGCTTCAACAACGAAAAATGGGACAGGAAATTCCTCGACCTGATCGCGCGCGATCCGAGAAAACTCGCCGCGATGCGCCACGCCGACTACATCCGGCTCGGCGGCACCGAAGGGGCCGAAGAGATCATGTGGCTGGCGATGCGCGGGGCGCTATCGCCGCGCGTGAAAAAAATCCACCAGAACTACTACCTGCCGATGACCACCGCGATGGCGGTGGCGCTGTTCGAGGAACCAGACGCGAAGCCTGCGCCGAGAAAAACGCGTTCCGCGCGCAAGACACGCGGTCACGCGCGCACGTCCGCATAGACGCCTGAACGAAGCGAAGGATCTGCTCTGAACCCGCAACTCAAAGGCGTCGAGAAACTCGAGGGCACCTATCTCTTCGACCTCGCCACCAGCGCCAGGGCGCTGCGGCTCAACCGTTTCCTCCACGGCTTCACCGTCCCCGCAAATCGCGAGCTCTTCAAGAGGGACCCCGAGACGGCCTTTGCCAAGGCCGCCTTGAGCGCCGAGGAACGCAAAATGGTTCTCGACCTCGACTGGGCCGCGCTCATGCGCTACGGCGCGAGCTTCTTTTGTCTCGAGAAACTCGGGCGCGTCAAAAGCGTATCCAATCCGGAGATGGTCGCGGGCTTCCGCGGAGAATCGCTGGAAGAATTTCTCAAGACCCGAAACGTTCCCGGGGCCCGCTAGACTGACCCCAAACTCCAGCCGCCCCGCCCGTGAAGATCGAAATCGACGATCTCTCCCGACCTGCAATCCACGCATTGCTGAACGAGCACTTGCAGAACATGTACGAGTTGTCTCCGCCCGAGAGCGTTCACGCGCTCGACCTCGAGAAGCTCCGCCAGCCGGAGATCACGTTCTGGTCCGCTTGGGAAGGCCCGCTCCTGCTCGGTTGTGGCGCCCTCAAGGAACTGGACCGCAAGCACGGCGAAGTAAAGTCGATGCGCACTCCCGCCGCGCTTCGTGGCAAAGGCACCGGACGGGCGATCCTCGCTCATATCATTGAAGTCGCCCGGTCCCGATCGTACGAGCGATTGAGCCTTGAAACCGGCTCCATGGAAGCGTTCAAGCCGGCCCAAAGGCTCTACGAGAGTTTCGGCTTCGCGTACTGCGGGCCGTTCGGCGAGTACACGGAAGACCCGAACAGTGTGTTCATGACAATGCGCCTGTAGTCCGAGGAGACGAACGTGGAAATATTCGTATTCGCCCGGGACCAGCAGCTTTGGTAGGACCGGCAATATGACCAGAATCCTCGCAGTGGTCGCTCTTGTGTGGCTGGCGTTGCTGCCGCC
>DATHJM010000175.1:0-5059 GCA_035489775.1 Burkholderiales bacterium | reverse complement strand
GGTGACGGTGATGATCATCAGCTCGTCGGCGGCGAACTTCTCCTTCAGCTCCAGCAGTTTTTCCCGCACCTCGCCCGGATCGCCGTGCACCAGGCGCGCGCGCTGCTGCTCGATGTAGGCGCGCTCCTGCAAGGAGTAGCGGTAGGCCTTCGCTTCCTCGAGAGTCGGCACGGGCGCATCGATGCCTTTCGCCATGTGCAGCCGCCGGAGGTCGACGCTCGCGGCGAGCCGCTCGGCTTCCTCACGGCTCTTCGCGCAGATCACGAACACGCAGACGAGCGACCGGGGTTGCGGCTCGCGCTCCGAGGGCTGGTACTGGTCGCGGTAGGCGCGGGCGACGGCTTCGCCTCCGAACGCGCTGATGAAATGCGCGAACGCGAAGCGCAGGCCGAGCTGAGCGGCGAGCGCGCCGCCGTAATCCGAGGAGCCGAGCAGCCATATTTCGGGCGAAGTGTCTCCCGCGGGCTGGGCCTTGACCTTGACGTACGGATGGCCCGCGGGCAGAGAGCCATCGAGGAAACCGATCAGGTCCTGCACCTGCTGCGGCATGTGCTCCGCGCCCTGGTATTCGCCGTCCATCAGCGCGAGCGCGGTGCGCGGGTCCCCGCCCGGCGCGCGGCCGATGCCGAGATCGATGCGCCCGGGAAACAGGGCTTCGAGCATGCGGAACTGCTCGGCGATCTTCAGCGGGCTGTAGTAGGGAAGGAGCACGCCGCCGGTTCCGACGCGGATGCGCGAGGTTGCGCTGGCGACGCGGGAGACGAGAATTTCGGGACTGGGATCGGCAAGCGCGGCGATGGCGTGGTGTTCGGCGAGCCAGTAGCGCTGATAGCCCAGCTCTTCGGCGAGACGCGCCAGCGAGACGGTTTCGGCGATCGCTTCGGCGGGACTGTGTCCGCTGATGACGGGGGATTGATCGAGCACCCCGAGAGACACCCTCATCCGCTACGAATCAAACCGCCATAGAGCGTGCACGACGCAGGCATCGCGAGTCTTTCCCTAGTCCGGCGAGAACCAGATGATTCCCCCTATCAGGAGGCTGAAGAAGACCGTGATCCAGAAAATGCCGACCACGCGCTGCTTGTCGGTCGGGGTGAAGCCTTCCTTTTTCTTTTTCGCGAAGTGAACCTCGATCACCATGAGCGCTATGCCGGCGGCAAAGACGATTCCCATCCACTTGTAGATCGGATTCACGGTTGCGCTCCCCGGAGGCGAAAAGCGCAGTTTACCGGAACCGGGAAAGCACGCTCCGGGCACCCCGCGCTCAGCCCGGCTTTCCGCCGGCGAGCGACCAGCGGTGCACCGGGGAAGGGCGAACGAAAGAACGAAGGCAAAGGCCCCCAGGGCGTAGAAGGCGGCCTGAATGCCGTACAGGTCCTTCAGAACGCCCATGACGAGAGGCGTCGAAATGTGCGAGATGCTCCATCCCATCCCGGCGAGCGCCATCGCCGATCCGCGGGTTTCACCGGATGACAGGGTGCTCACGAGGATCTGGAAATAGATCGTCATCACGCCCGAGCCCAGTCCCACGCCGAAGATGAAGAACGCGATGATCGCCGGGTTCGTGAAGAAGGCGACCAGGCCCACCGAGGCCGCGATGGCCAGGGCCGAGGCAAGCGGAACGGAGGAGTCTCCCGCATGCTTCACGAAACGCGCGAGCACGACGCCCGCCGCAATCGCGCCCAGGGCACGCATTCCGACGAGCCAGCCTGCCGCTTCCGAGCCGAACCCCTGCTCGATGAGCAGGATCGGATAAAACGAGACGCTCAGCGAAAATGGCAGCGCCGAGATATAGGCGCACATGATGCCGTAGTAGATCGAGCGCCGGCCGAGCAGCATCCGGTAGGTCGCAAGCATGGCGAGCGGGGCCTTCTCCCGGGCCGGGGGCGCGTGGCGGAACATGAGGCCCAGCGCAAAGGAGAGGGCGCCCATCGCCGCCACGGTCAAAAATCCCGCGCCGAAGCCCCAGCCTGCGATGATCATCCCCGAGCCGACGGTGCCGGCGATCTGGCCGGAGCTGGTGATTGCGTTGAGGGTCCCCATCAACCTGCCGCGCTCGCCGGGAAGCTGGCTTACGAGAGTCCAGCTCGCCGGCCAGTAGACGGCGCGCGCCACGATCATCATGATCTGCGCGGCCAGGAGGCCCGCGAAGCTCGACGATGCGGCGAACATGATTCCAGCCGCGGCGGTGGCCGCGAACGCGACCAGGGAGATGTTCATCCCGCCGATGCGGTCGGTCCACGCTCCGCCGAGGAGGTTGAAGATCATCTGCACGATGATGGGGAGTGCGATCAGGCTGCCGATCGCGACACCGGAGTAACCCAGGTCCCGCGCGTAGAGCGGGATCAGCAGCTGCGTCATGCCGAGCGCGAAGTTCCAGCTGAACGCGCTCGAGAAAAACGGAGCGAAGATGCGGGTTGCTGAAGGATCCATGGGCGGGCCGGCGGCGATTATAGGCCTAAGGCCGGTGCCGCAATGGTCCTCCGCCGCTGTTGCGTGTACCATGAACCCTCCCGCCGACGGCAGACAAGCATGAAATCGAAACACCTTCTTGCCGCGCTCGCGGTCACAGTCACCTTCGCCTTCACCTGCGCCGCGCGCGCCGCCGATCCGGCGTGCTCGACCTACAGCGGGCCGCACACTACCGCGCTGGTCGAGCTGTATACGTCGGAAGGTTGCGACAGCTGCCCCGCGGCGGACCACTGGCTGTCCTCGCTCTTCGCCCAGGGATTCAGGCCCGATCAGGTGGTGCCGCTGGCGCTGCACGTCGATTACTGGGACTACATCGGCTGGAAGGACCCGTTTGCCAAGGGCGAATTTTCCGCGCGGCAGCGCAAGCTCGCGCAGATGAAGCGCCCGGTGATGGTCTACACCCCGCAGGTGCTGCTGCAGGGGCGGGATTTCCGCCGCTGGTCGGGGGGCGAGTTCGCCGGGGAGGTGAAGCGCATCAATTCACGTCCCGCCCGCGCGCGCATCGCGCTCGCGATCCGCGCGGTGGCGCCCGGGGCCATCCACGCCGAGCTTTCCGCGATGCTCATCGATCCGGGCGAGAAAAAAGATGCCGCGGTGTACCTGGCCGCCTACGAGAACAGGCTCGCGAGCGACGTGGCCGCCGGCGAGAACCGCGGCAGGCGGCTCGAGCACGATTTCGTGGTGCGCGAGTGGATCGGCCCGATCGGCTTCGGCGAAGGCCTGAAGCTCGAGGAAAAGCGCGCGCTGCCGCTCCTGCCCGGCGCGAACTCGAGGCAGCTGGGGGTGGCGGCGTTCGTGCAGAACCGCGCGACGGGCGACGTGCTCCAGGCGCTGATGCTTCCGGCTTGCGCAGGATGACCGGGGCATCCATGGACCTTTCCCTCGTCTGGCTGATCGCCGGCTTCATCCTCATCATCGTCGAGCTGTTGACGGGGACGTTTTACCTGCTCGTCCTGGGCATCGCGGCCCTGGGCGGTGCGGGCGTCGGTTACGCGGGCGGCGCGTTCGTCTGGCAGACGGTGGTCGCGGCGATCGTTGCCGTCGCCGGAGTGGTCTGGGTGAATCAGTACAAGAAAAGGATGGCGCCGAAGCGCATGCAGGGGCTGGATTTCGGCCAGCCGGCCGCTTTCGACTCCTGGGTCAACAAGAGCGCCGGCCATGCGCGCGTGAAATACCGCGACGCGCTCTGGGACGCGCAGGTCGCGGGCGACGCCTCGGGCGAGCCCGGCGAAATCCTCTACGTCAATTCAGTCGATGGCAGCACCCTCAAAGTTTCCAAGACGCGGCCCGCCTGATCTCGCGCGCGCGGCGGAAGAAATCTCACGCTCCATGGGAGGCAGCATGCTTTTCAAAATAATCGCCGTCCTCATCGCCACGATCCTCATCTACGGATACCCGCCGATCCACGCGCTCTGGATCCCTTTCGCCATCATCGCGCTGGCGGTGGTGTTCGTGATCGAGGGCGTGCGCGTGGTGCCGCAGCAGAGCGCCTGGGTCGTCGAGCGGCTCGGCAAATTCCACCAGGTGCTCGAGCCGGGGCTGAACGTCATCATCCCGTTCATCGACCGAGTGGCGTATCGCCACTCGTTGAAGGAAGTGCCGCTCGACGTCGCCGAGCAGGTCTGCATCACCAAGGACAACACCCAGCTCGCGGTGGACGGCCTGATCTATTACCAGGTGACCGATCCGCGCCTGGCTTCCTACGGGACCTCCGACTATGTCACCGCGATCGTGCAGCTCTCACAGACCACCTTGCGCTCCGAGGTCGGCAAGATGGAGCTCGACCAGTCGCTGCAGAGCCGCGACGTGATCAACCGCTCGATCGTCGCGGTGCTCGACGAGGCCGGCCGCTCCTGGGGCGTGAAAGTGCTGCGCTACGAGGTGAAGAACCTCACCCCGCCCGAGGCGATCCTGCGCGCGATGCAGGCGCAGATCACCGCCGAACGCGAGAAGCGCGCGCTGATCGCCAAGTCCGAAGGCGAGAAGCAGCAGGAGATCAACCTCGCCGAAGGCGAGAAGCAGGCGGCGATCCTGACCTCCGAAGGGCAGAAGCAGTCGGCGATCAACAAGGCGCAGGGCGAGGCGACTGCGCTGCGCCTCGTCGCGGACGCGACCGCCGCCGCGGTGAACGTCGTCGCCGAAGCGATCGGCAAGGAAGGCGGACTGCAGGCCGCGAACCTCAAGGTGGCCGAGCTCTACATCGGCGCGCTCGGCAATCTCGCCAAGACCAACAACACCATGATCGTACCGACCAATCTCTCCGACGTGGCGAGCGTGGTCGCTTCCGCCATGACGGTGCTCGACAAGACCCGGGCAGGGATGGCGAAGCCGGCGTGATGCCCGGGTGGTCCGGGAAACACGGAAATCTTGATGCCGTTCACTTTCGGGAGAAGCCGATGAAAAGCAATCTATCGTGGTTGGTTACGGGCGTCGCGTTGATCATCGCCGGTTCGGTCGCCGCGCAGCAGCCGCCCGAAGTGCGCCGCGTCGTCACCAAGATCGATTCCTCGGGCAAGGCGGTGGTGATGTTCGACGGCCAGGTGCAGCTGACGAGCTTCCGTTCGCCGAACCCGGCGAGCGAGATGTG
>DATHJM010000174.1:0-2941 GCA_035489775.1 Burkholderiales bacterium | reverse complement strand
CCCTCGTCGGCCAGCACGTCCGGGGGATTGGGGCCCGCGTCCAGGGCGAGCCATGCGGCAGCTCCTGCCGCCGTGTACGACGAGCCTTTGTTGCACCAGAGTTTCTGACCATATCCGTGCAGCCCGGCGGCGATCCCGCTCGCGAAACTGTTCATCGCGTTGGACCAGGCGGCATCGGTAGGGTACTTGCTCGAAGTGGCCGAATATCCTCCTGCCGACGAGAAGGTCAAACAGTTGTCGGCGTGGACGCCGTCGGCGACCCAGGGCTGATTGGCGACGTCCGTCCTGACCGCCTCCACCCAGTACGATTGATAGGCGGTGTTGCCGAAGTCCATCAGATGCCAGAATTGATTGGCGCCGACGTTGGAAAAAGCGATGCTGTAGATGCGGCTGCCCGAGGAGTCGAGCAGGTAGAAATCGGGGTGATTGGCGTTGAGGGCCCCCATGGAGTGCCCTCGCGAGACGTTGTACCTGCCGAGGCCGTTGATGGACACTTGGGGTGTCGCATCCATGTAGTTCTGCGTTTCCGGCCCCATCTCATAGAGATAGATACCGATGTTGGGATTGAGAGCCTTGACGGCCGACCAGGTGTTGGGAGCTATTTGGTTGTAGCGGAAGCGGTCGATGTCGAGGAGGTCGAACTTCGCCAGTTTCGAGGCGTCGGCAGCGACGAGCGCGGGGGCTCCGCCGTAATAGACGAGGAACGTCGGGATGAATTTACTCGAGCCGGAGGTTTGCGCCGCGAGAGGCAAAGCCGCGCCCAGAAGAAGCGCAAAGGCGGCGGCGCGTATCGCGATACTGCAAGCTGCCGTGATCGAGGAAATCCCGTATTTGCCCGCGATGCTGCGGACGCGGCGCGATGGGGGGGAAAGCGACTGGACGAGGCGGCGATCTGAAAGTTTCATGATGTCCTCTGCGTAGAGTGCTAACGACAACGCGTAGAGACATCATGACGGCCGAGCAGATTTATGACGAGGTCATAATCCCTGAGTTTGACACTTCTAATTTCCTGAGCGGCAGCTCAGGGAATCTCTGTGACCCGGTTCGAAAGAACTAATGGATTGCGGAAGAAAGTCGCACTTTACGGCATGTCGTTGCCGGGCGACGATGAAGCGCAGTCAGCGCATTCCGTATGGTCCGACCGGATCAGTCCCGGAAATCATACATAAACGTCGTGCGACTATCTTGCCAGTCTATGCGGTTGCAATTCGGATCATTCGACTTCGGAAACGCGAACGCTTCGAGGCGATTCGCGGCCCTGCTCTGTATCGCGGCGATGATGCTGCCTGCTGCGGGTCTCGCGCAATCACGCGAGACTCTCGGAGAAGGCGATTCGATACGTATTACGGTGTTCCAGAATCCGGATCTCACGACCGAGACGCGCATCTCCGAGCGGGGCACCATCACCTTCCCTCTGGTCGGCGCGATTTCGCTCGCTGGACTCACGCCTGCCGGCGCGGAGGCCCGGATCGCCGAGCAGTTGATCAAGGGAAAATTCGTGCTGAAACCCCAGGTCAGTCTCAATGTGGTCCGGGTGCGCAGCCGACAGGTATCGGTGCTCGGTCAGGTCGCCCGCCCGGGGCGCTACCCGCTCGACGATACCAGCTCGAATCTGACCGACATATTGGCGCTTGCCGGCGGGGTCAGCCCGGCCGGCGACGACAACGTCACCGTGATGGTCACGCGCAACGGCAAGACAGCCAAACTGGAAATCAATGTGCCAACCATGTACCGCATGGGCGATTTGTCACGGAATCTTCAGCTGGAGAACGGCGATACGATTTTCGTGCAACGCGCTCCCGTTTTTTACATCTACGGGGAAGTGCAGCGCGCGGGCTCCTATCGGCTGGAGCCGGCCATGACCGTGATGCAGGCGCTTTCCGTCGGCGGTGGCGTGACTCCGCGCGGCACAGACCGTGGCTTGAAGATCCGTCGCAGGGCACCGGACGGGACCTTCCAGGCGATAGACGCGCGCCTGATCGATCCGGTGCAGCCCGATGACGTGATTTACATCAGGGAAAGCCTGTTCTAGGAACGATCGACCTTATCGGAAACGACATCGGCACGACGTGAACATCCAACAGTTTCTGCTCGCACTACGCGCGCGTTTCGGCGTGTTCGCCATGTTGCTGGCCGCCACCGTCCTGGCCGCCACTGTGGTGAGCTTCCTGCTTCCGAAAACCTATCGGGCGACGGCGTCCCTGCTGGTTGACGCCAAGGAAGAACAGTCGCTGAGCAATGTCCTCCCCCTCATTCTCCCGCAGGAGAAACTCAGCTACCTGCAGACGCAGATGGACATCATCACCAGCAAAAGAGTGGCGCGCAAGGTGGTGCAGGACCTGAAGCTCGCGGAGAACCCTTCGACGCGTGCGACCTTCGAGAAGGCGGCGGGAGGGTATGGATCGATCGAGGACTGGCTGGCCGAGGCCCTGCTCATCAGACTCAAGGTGGAAACCTCGCAAAGCAGCATCATCCAGGTCACTTTTGCATCCTCCGATCCCCGCTATTCGGCGGAGATCGCCAACGCGTTCGCCAAGGCCTATATCGACACGATGCTCGAGCTGCGCGTGGAACCGACGCGGCAGGCGGCAAAGTGGTACGACGAACAACTGAAGAGCCTGCGGGCCAATCTGGAGGATGCCCAGTCGAAACTGACGAATTATCTCCAGCGCGAGGGGATTGTCTCGACTGACGAGCGCCTCGATGTCGATAGCACCCGATTGGGAGCGCTGTCGGACCAGGTGGTGAAAGCGCAGGAACAGACGTTCCAATGGAATGCCAGGGAGCAGCAGGCGAGGGATTTTCTCAAACGCGGCGGGTCCCTGGATAGCCTGCCGGACGTCCTCGACAATCCGTTCATTCAGAGGCTGAAGACCGAGCTCCACCAGGGAGAGGCAAAGCTGCAGGACCTGGCCACGCAGTACGGCAGCAACTATCCGCA
>DATHJM010000173.1:0-2445 GCA_035489775.1 Burkholderiales bacterium | reverse complement strand
CGTCAAGCGTTACAGCAATGGCAGCACGGTCTCGCTCGGCGAAGGGGTGGAAGGGAAGGAGATCGTCGCCGGCGGCAACATCGTCGTTCCTCCATACGGCACGAGCGCGCGCAGGTACATGGGCGTGATGGGAACGCGCCGCCTCGAGCTTGGAGATGGTTACGGGATTCACGGAACCGATCACCCCGAAACGATCGGACAGTCGGTGAGTCATGGATGCGTGCGCATGCGCAATGAGGACATCGAGCGGCTGTATCCGATGGTTCCAGTCGGTACTCCAGTCTACATCTATTAAAAGAAAGGCCCTTGGAGTCTGCGGTCGTACCCGAACGAAGACATCCTACAGGTGAGGAGCTCGAGCTCCCCGACGAGCTGCCCCGCCGCAAACGGCGCACCGCACGCATGGTCTGGATCGCCGCGGGAGTTCTCGCCGTAGTCGGAGCCTTCCAATTTCTCGAAGCAGCATCGGACGCGAACGACAAGCCGGTCGGTACATATCTCGCGCGTGCCGTCGTCCCGTTGGCCGAGCCTTCCGCGAGCGCGTTCGGATTGAGCGGCGAGGTGAAGCTCGCGTTCGCGATGCCGGCGCAGGAGATATCCTATCCCCTCGACGTGCACGGCGACCCGAGCGCGCTGCACTACGCATGGGTGCGGAACGGCGATTCGGCGCTCGTCACCGCGGCGCAGCCGCTCAACGGCGACAAGGTTTCAGTGCCGGCCAAAGCTGGGTTCTACAGGCTTGCTCTTCTCAAGAGCGGGCAGCAGCGCCAGGTCGAGGGGCTCACTCTCGCGGTGCTGGTGCCGTTCGAGGAAAAGGAACGAGGAATCCTGCGAGGCTATCGCATCGGGACTTATCTGGCGGAGCGCGTCCGAGGGAAAACTCCGCCGCCGGAAGGATTTCTGGAGATCACGCCACCCGACGTCGACATTCCCATCACCAGGCACCTGAAGGTCGGTGACTTCCTGAATCACGACCAGCCGGGCGTGTGGCCGAGCTACGCGGCTGTGAATCCGAAATTGCTGGACAAGCTCGAGCTCGTGATCGCGGAGATCGCGCGCTGGCACGGAGCGAACGCGGTGGCCAATATCGAGATTGACGTCCACTCGGGGTTCAGGGCTCCAGCGCACAACCGGACGATTCGGCGCGCAGCGCGGGACAGTCAACACCAGTACGGCGACGCGGCGGATGTGGCCATCGACGCCAATGGGGATGGGAAAATCACCGCAATCGACAGCCGTATGGTAGGTTTGGCAGTAGAGATCGTGGAGCTCAAGCACCCGGATCTTGTCGGTGGGCTCGGCATCTACACGAGCGGGCACTCGAGCACCAACTACGTCCACATTGACGTGCGCGGCAGAAGGGCAAGGTGGCGGGGCGGCGGTTGACGCCAAACGTCCGCACCTTACGTATTGCGATAGAAAGGAGATGGAGACGATGAACGATATTCTGCGCGAGAGACTTATCAGGAAGCTCGATACGCTGCCCGAGGAGAAGATTTATCAGATCCTCGACTACATCGACTTTCTCGAATCGAAGTATGCGCCGAAGGTCTCGGCGGCCCCCAACCCGCTCAAGCGCTTCGCCGAGGGCGTCGAGGACACGCTCAGGGCGGGCAGGATGTCCGCTGGAGTGATCGGCGGAACGATGAACGTGATGAACAAGGCCGTTGGGGTCGTTACGGACGTGGCGAAAGCTGGCAAGTCAGTTGCAACGGAGATCGCTGGAGTCGTGTCTTCGGCCACATCATCGAAGCCGCAGACGCCCCCGGCGGCTTCAACGCCGCCGACGGATACACCGCCACCACCGCCACCCGGAGACCAGCGCAAGTGAAAGCTCAATCGGCGCGCGCGAGCGCGGCATCAGCCGCCCGGAAACGCCGCACCCGCACAGCCGGCGCAGCGCGCGCGGCCGCGAAGCCTCGCGAGACAGAGTCGGCTACGGCATCGGCCCCGCGAACGGGCGCCAAGCGCACCGTGATGGGGACGATGAAGGAGCTGCCGAACTTCCTGCGACTCCTGGGCGGGCTTATCACCGACATGCGCGTGTCGACGACCGACAAGCTGCTCGTAGCCGGAGCCGTCGCGTACATACTGCTGCCGATGGATTTCATTCCGGACTTCATCCCATTCCTCGGCGAGGTAGACGACATCTTCGTGCTCGTGCTCGCGCTCCAGAGACTGATCGCGAATGCGGGAAGAGCGGTGTTGCTCGATCACTGGATGGGTGATCCGAAGCAGCTGAGCTCGCTCGACCTCGAGCACGTATTGTCGTCGGCGGCGTTTTTCCTCCCACGCCGCATCAGGCGGCGGCTGAGGACGATTGGGCGGGATTTCTAGCCGCAGCCTGCTGAGATAGTGTCGGAGCGTCTCCGGCGCGCGACCAAAATCGCGGTAAAGGTCGGTTCGATCGCCGCAGCGATGGGACTTTTCAGAGCGCTGGGAACC
>DATHJM010000172.1:0-6196 GCA_035489775.1 Burkholderiales bacterium | reverse complement strand
CACGTCCTGCATTTCGAAGGTGAGCGAACCGGGCGATTCGAGATAGATCACGCGCGTCTCCGGCTGCAGGAGCGATTCGATCGCGCGCCCGGCGTGCGGATCGAAGAAAGTGGTGGAGACACCGAAACGCCGCAAGGTGCCGCCGGCGAAGTTGCGCGTCGGCCCGTAGACGCTGTCGGTCATAAGCACGTGGTCCCCGGCGGAGACGCACGCGAGCAGCGCCCCTGCGCAGGCAGCAAGCCCCGAGGGGTAGACGAGCGACCGATACCCGCCTTCGAGCGCGGCGACCGCCTCCTGCAGCGCCTCGGTGGTCGGCGTGCCGAAGCGGCCGTAGTAGGTCCCGGGAACTTCCTGCAGCCAGTCCTTGCGCTTGCGCCGGTACTCCTCGACGCTCTGCGACAGGATGGTGGAGGCGTGAAACACCGGCGGGTTCACGGCGCCCTCGTGCCGCTCTGGGTGCAGTCCGGAATGGACGACAGTGGTCTCGTCGCGCATGGCGGTCGTTCCTTCTCGTGGCTGAAACGAAACGTCTATTTTGACAGTATCGGGGAAGCTTTCGAGCCTCCCGGTAAAATACGCGGTTTGCGCGGCACACTGCAGCATCCTCCCTTGAGCTCTCGCATCTCCCGCATCGCCAAAGCCGTGGTGAGGCTCGCCTGGCCGGTGCTCGTCGCGCAACTGGCGGTCATCGCGAGCGGCGTGCTCGACACCGTGATGTCGGGCCGCTACAGCGCGGTGGACCTCGCCGCGGTCGGGATCGGGGCAAGCGTCTATTTCAGCGTCTTCATCGGATTGCTGGGGGTGGTGCAGTCGCTCTCGCCGATAGCCGCGCAGCTCTTCGGGGGGAAGCAGCTCGAAAGAATCGGCGAGGAGACGCGTCAGACCGCCTGGCTTGCGCTCGGGCTCGGCGTCCTCGGCGTCTTGCTGCTCGCGTTTCCCGAACCGTTCCTGCGGCTCTCGAGCGCGCCGCCGGAGGTCGAGGTGCGCACCCGGGCCTACCTCGAGGGCATCGCCTGGGCGCTGCCGGCGATGCTGCTCTTTCGCGTTTTTTTTGCGCTCGCCACCGCGGTGTCCCGGCCCCGCGCGGTCATGGTGATCAACCTCATCTATTTCGCCGCCAAGGTTCCGCTCAACGCCATGTTCATCTACGGGGCGCTCGGCGCGCCCGAGCTCGGCGGTCCGGGCTGCGCGGTCGCAACCGCGATCGCGAGCTGGCTGATCTTCGCGCTCGCCTGGATCTATTGCGCCAAGCACCCGTTCTACGCGCCTTTCCGCATCTTCAGCCGGTGGTCCTGGCCCCACTTGCCTACCCTCTGGAGCCATCTGAAGCTCGGCGTCCCCATGGGGCTCACGTTCTTCGTCGAGGTGACCTCGTTTACTTTCATGGCTCTGTTCCTCGCGCGGCTGGGCGCGGCCACTTCGGCCGGCCACCAGATTGCCTCCAACGTGACCGCCGTTGTCTACATGTTCGGGCTTGCGATCGGAAATGCGACCGCGGTGCTCACCGCGCAGGCAATCGGGGCGAGGAACCCGCGCGAAGCGCGGCACACCGGGCTCACCGGCATGGGGCTGATGCTCGCCATCTCGGCCTGCGCCGGCGTGGCGATTTTCTTTGCGGCGCACCAGATCGTGCTCCTGTATACCCGCGACCCGGCGGTACAGGCGATCGCGATTCCTCTCCTGGCCTACATCGCCTTTTTTCAGCTGTTTGACACCGCGCAGGTGGTGATCGTCAACGCTTTGCGCGGCTACAAGATCGCCTTCATTCCAATGCTCGTCTACACCGTCGCGCTCTGGGGGATCGGATTGGGCGGAGGTTACGCGCTGGGACTCCAGCGGATCGAAGCGGCGACTGCGCTCGGCCTTGCGACACCCATGGGCGCCGCGGGATTCTGGCTTGCGGGCGTCGCAAGCCTCGTCGTTGCGGCAGGGATCCTGTTTGCCTACTTCATGCACGTGAGCCGCCGGTACGAAAACGCCGTTGCCTGACTCCCGGCGTTGCCCGTCGAGGGTCTTTCCTCTATATTCGGCGCGAGTTCCAGACCCGCAGGAGAATCCATGATCCGCCGCGCTTTAACCGCCGCCGCCTTTGCCGTCGCCTTTGCCGTCGCCTTTGCCGTCTTGAGCACCAGCGCATCTGCGCAGGGCTATCCGAACAAGCCCATCCGCCTCGTGGTCGGGTTCACGCCGGGCGGGGTCTCCGATGTGCTCGCGCGCGCGATAAGCGCGAGGCTTTCGCAGAACCTCGGTCAGCAGGTCGTGGTCGACAACCGACCGGGCGCCGGGACCACCATCGCGTCGGAGTTCATCGCCAAGTCGGCGCCGGACGGCTATACGCTCTACTTCTGCGACGCCACCACGCACGCGATCAACGCCAGCCTCTACACCAGGCTCCCGTACGACAGCGTCAAGGATTTCACCTTCATCAGCCTCGTGGCCTCGACACCGCTGCTGCTGGTGGTCAATCCTGCGCTTCCGGCCAGGACGGTGCCCGAACTTATCGCCCTGGCGAAATCCAGGGCCGGGCAGCTCAACTACGCCTCCTCGGGCAACGGCACCATCGTGCATCTGGCGGGCGAAACCTTCAAATCGATGGCGGGCGTCGATCTGCTGCACGTGCCCTACAAGGGAAGCGCGCCGGCGACCGTGGCAGTGATCGCGGGCGACGTTGCCTTCATTTTCTCGACCATGCCGGCAGCCCTGCCACACGTGAAGAGCGGCAAGCTGCGCGCGCTGGCGGTGACCACGCCCGCGCGCGTCGCCGCGGTCCAGGATATTCCGACCGTCGCCGAATCGGGGTTGCCCGCTTTCGATCTGACGCTCTACAGCGGGGTCATCGGCCCGGCCGGCATGCCGAGGGAAATCGTCGAGCGGGTGAACGGCGAGCTGGCAAAAGTGGTCGATTCCACCGAAATCAAGGAGTTTTTCGCGACACAAGGCGCGACGCCAATGGCGAGCAGCCCGCAGCAGTTCGCCGACCACATGCGCTCGGACATCGTGAAGCTCGGGAAAGCGGTGAAGGCTTCCGGCGCGAAAGCCGATTGAGCCGGGGGGCGGACGTGGCAAAGAATTTTCTTCCGCGGCACTCGCGCTACGACTACTCGCCGATCACCGAGCGCAAGGACTATTCGTGGCCGGGCGGCAAACGCCTTGCTTTCTGCATTACGACCAATATCGAGTGCTTCGCGTTCGGGGCGGGGCTCGGACACGACAACGCCAAGACGGGCGAGCCCCAGACGCAGCGGAACTACTCTTGGCGTGACTACGGCAACCGCGTCGGCATCTGGCGGCTGTTCGACCTCGCCGAGGAACTCGAGCTGCCTCTCGCGCACAACACCAACAGCCTGCTCTACGACTACGCGCCGCAGATCTTCGCGCGAATCCGCGCAAGAGGCGACGAGATCGTCGCTCATGGCCGCACCAATTCGGAAAACCTTCGCGGCCTTTGGGAGCCCGACGAAGAACGCATTATCCGCGAGGTCACCGAGACCTTTGCCCGCAACGAGAAGCAGCGCCCCCTGGGGTGGATGGGTGCAGGCGCCTACGAGACTGCGGTGACACCCGATTTGCTGAAGGAGGCAGGCTACACCTACCTCATGGACTGGCCCTGCGACGACCAGCCGGTCTGGATGCGAACGCGCTCGGGGCCGATCCTTTCGGTGCCCTACCCGGTCGAGGTCAATGACTCGCCGGCGATCGTGCACCGGAAACACGGCGCGCGCGAATTCTGCGACATGGTGGTCGACCAGTTCGACGAGATGCTCGAGCAGTGCGTCAAACATCCGCTCGTGTGCAACATCTCGATACACCCCTACGTGTTCGGCCAGCCTTTCAGGCTGCGGCCGCTGCGCGTCGCGCTCAAGCATTGCGTCGAGCACAAGTATCGGGACCGCGTCTGGTGGACGCGGCCCGGCGAGGTCGCCGAGTTCTGCAATTCCATGCAGCCGGGAATCATCCCGGGCAGCTGAGAATTTCATTCAGGACGGCGCCGCAAGGCGCCGGCGAAGCTCAGCGCGACGCTCCTGCCGGTTTGTCTGACAGCGGCTGCGCGCCCGTTTGCGTCCATGCCGGCTTGTCTGGCAGCGGTTGCGCGCCCGTTTGGACCGGCGCGGGCACCGCGGCGGTAGCGGTCGGGCTGCGGCCCGTATCGGCCGCGCGCGCGGCGCCCTGGTTTTTCGTCTCGGGGAGCGCCGCAATGTCACCGGAAATCTCGCCGCCCTCCTCGATCGCGACTTTCCCGTAGCGGACCTTACCCGACACTTTCCCTGTAGCGCGAATGACCAATTGCCTTCGCGCGGTCAACTCGCCCTCGAAGCGCCCGCGGATTTCGGCGATGTCGATGCCGGCCTTGCCCACGAAGACGCCGTGCTCGGCGATCTGGATGACGCGGCTGTCCATCGAGGCCTCGACGCGACCCTCGACGACCAAGGTGTCGCAGTCAGTGATCTCGGCGCCTTTCAGCTTGATGTCCGGACCGACGATGAGCTTGCTCACCGAATCCTCGCCCGATCGGGGCGGCTTGTCTTGCGCGGCTGGCTTGAGCGGTTCGGGCTTGGGTACTTCGATTTTCACCTTGTCCGCAGCGGCCGGACTCAGAGCCTCCTGCATTCCGCTGAAAGGCGAATGGGGACGCTGTTGACCGACTTGCGAATTGTCTCTGCGGCGAAAATTGTCGAGCATGAGTTACTCCTTGGCGTTGCAGGCGATGAATGCATCGGTAAAAATGCGACTCAAATCTGAAATTCCTTAGCAACACGCGTGCCACTACAAAGTCATTCAGAAATTCATGCAATTAGCAAAGAGCGGGAGGGTGCGTAGGCGCAGCCATGTCGCCGGGGAACGACGCGTGCAAGCGCGGAATTCTTCAAGCCGCTGTTTGCAATCCGGAACGCTATGTCGCGAAGTGACGACATTATGTACGTAACATACCCTGAGGGCGTATCATGAGGCTCTTTGATGGCTGGATAAGACCAGCATCCGGAGGGCCAGTGATTAGGATAGACGGAAACTTTCTATATCAAGTGGGGGCCGAAATACGCCCCCTTCTTGGCATTGCCCAGAGCTGGACTAAAGGCGACGTATTGGGGCATTTGTGGAGCGCCGAGCGCTGGCTAGATTTGTTACTCAATCGAAGCGTGTATAGGCTTCAAACCTCTTGGCCTAGCGGGACGGAATTGCTTGTTACTGTTAAACGCCTCGCAAGGGAATATATGAAACCCGAAGCCAACTTCGCGGAGCAAATCTCTTGGATAGATCACCACAACATTACGTCACAAGCTAAAACCTTTGAAACAGTTCTTTCAGCCGAACTACAGTTCAGCCAGCTGTACTTAGTTCAGCCCAAAGGCGGATTTGACCTTATGCAACTTACAGAGAATGGAACCGCAATTTTCCCGCCAGACTTAGTTGCAAAAGTTCCTGAAACTATTGCGGATGCCAAAGAGGCAGCGCGCTGTATTGCCTTCGAATTGCCAACAGCCGCTGCTTTTCATCTGCATCGACTTCAAGAATTAGTCTTGCGTCGCTACTATGACGTAGTAACTGGAGGTAAGCCGCGCCCAGAAAAGAGGAATATAGGCGCATACATTGATGCCCTAAAGGGGCATGGCTTCAAGGATCAAAAAGTTTTTGGGGCGTTGTCCGGACTGAAAAACTTCCACCGCAATCCGGTTTTACACCCAGATGACAGGCTAGAAAATGTTCAAGAGGCAATAGCATTGTGGGGGAACATCAATACCGTTCTAACATATATGCTTAAGACACTTGCGCCGCCCCCACTAGAACTCCTACCATCACCATCAAATGAGACAAAAGCACTCGAAGCTCCCAAAACCACAGGCCAATGAGTTCAGGCCATTGCCGTTCGATGAAGCTCTAAAGCGGGTATGGGCTTCGCCACCACAGCATAAGATCACCAAGAAGAAAAAGGCGAAGCAGAAATAAAAAACCCGCCGAAACGGGTTCTAGTGGATTGCTGGCTTAGTGCCGTCTACTTCGCGTTTGATAATCTCAGCGGCTTCGTCGTAAGTGCAATGGTGTGGGGCCATAAACTTGTGGCCCCACGGTGTTTCCCACAGATAGTGATCCTGTGTTTTCCCTGGAAAGATCTTATCGGATACGAGCTTGCACCCGCGATCTTCCAACATCTTGAACCATTTTGCGGAATCAAAATATAACCCCGCAATCATCTAAGCGT
>DATHJM010000171.1:0-3904 GCA_035489775.1 Burkholderiales bacterium | reverse complement strand
GATCAACAGGCCGGCAACCAGCGCGATGGCCACGGATTTGAGCGGGTTTGCCGAGACGTATTTGCACGTGCCATCGACGAGTTTCTTGGGCGTTGCGATCAGACTCTCTCCTTTCTCGCCAAGCCATTCGGCAGTCGGCGCGGCGACATCGGCCGCCTTGTCGACCGCGTAGTGGGCGAGTTCCGCGGCACGATTGATGGCGGGCTTGACTTTGCGTGCCGCTTCGTCGGCTGCCCCGGCGAATCTGTCGACCGCAGCATGCGCACTGGTTGCAGCCTCGTGCACGAGGCCATCGCCTTTCGATGAATTTCCGGAATTGGAAGAGAAGGGAGGGCGTGCGGTGGTTTCCACGGTCATTTCTCCTTTAGGACATCAAAATATGGAAAACAAAACCCTGCATCAGGGTCCTTGCGCTGACAATTTCCATGAGTTGAAGCGATTCTCCTACTGCGCGCCGCAGAACACTGTGCGCCAGCCGACATAGAGCGCGATCTTTCTTGTGATTACCGGAAGGTATAGCGTGGCCGGATTGCCCGCGCTCACCGGAATCAACCGGGGGGCGCGTCGCAGAAACGCAATATTGTGGTCTGTGCGCTGGCGCACATAGGCCAAGACATTTTTTTTTGCTTCTGCCCGTTCCCACGCGGTTTCCGGAAGTCTATATTTGCAAGCGGGGAATTTCGGAAAAATGACTTGGGCGGTCGCGGCAGGAGAAGAATGAGAAAGGCAGACCCCGGGGGGGGTGAAATGAGCCGTACGAGGACGAAACGCACTGCATCGGGTCCCGCAGTCGCGACTATCGTAATGCTGCGCCTGTACATCGCGAGCGACGCGCCCAATTCGGTGCGGGCCGTCGCCAACCTTGTTGCGATCTGCAACGAGCATCTGCAGGACAAATTCAAGCTGGAAATCATCGACGTTCTCGAGACTCCGCTGCGTGCCGTGACCGATGGCATTCTCGTCACGCCCAGCCTCGCCAGGGTGTCTCCGTCGCCGATGGTGAAGGTCATCGGCGACCTCGGCGATAAACGCACTGTGCTGCATGCACTCGGAATAGGAGAGTCAATCGAATGAAATCCAATCCACGCGCGCTCGACCGGAATCCTGTTGGCCAGGAATCCCGGCCCGGGTTCGATGGTCGCATCCTCCAGCTGGTCAAGAGCGTCCCCGAGCTGCGAGCCATCGAATCGGGACAGGTCGACGCGGTGGTCGACCCCGCGACCGGCAAAGCCTTCCTGCTGCCCGATGCGCAGCGGGCGCTGCGCGAGCAGGCGCGCGTCCGCAGCCTGCTCGCGCTGTCCTCGGACTGGTGCTGGGAGCAGGACGAGCACTACCGCTTCGTTTCGCTTTCAGGCACCACCCCCGGAAATTCGGCGCCCGGCTACGAAGGAATCATCGGCAAGCTGCTCTGGGACTTGCCGTTCGACAATGTGCAGGAGGTCGATTGGGATGCCCACCAAAGGCGGCTGCAATGGCGCGCCACCTTCCGCGACCTCGAACTGAGACGCACGGACCGCGCCGGCGGGGTCCGCTGGGTCAGCATCAGCGGCGAGCCGACCTTCGACGAGCAGGACCAGTTCATGGGCTACCGCGGCACCATGCGGGATATCACCCTGCGCAAGCAGTCGGAGTTCCTGGCCCAGAAGCCGATTCGCCTCGCTTGCGACACCCTCGAAGCGCTTGCTATCCAGGTCTGCGTGCTCGACTCGTTCGGGACCGTCATCATGGCGAACAAGCGGTCGGGAGCTTTCGCCGCCGGCACGAGGGGCATCGGAGCAGGTGTTCCCGAGGGCGCCAACTACCTCGGGGTGTGCGACAGGGCCCGCGGCAACGAGCGCGCGGACGGCGTCGCGATCGCAGCAGGGATCCGCCAGGTGATTGCCGGCGAGAGCCCGCTGTTTCGCCACGAGTATGTCTGCAACTCACCTTCCGGGCGCTGCTGGTTCAACCTCACCGTAACGCCGTTTCCCGGAGATGGCGCGACGCGGGTCGTCGTCTTGCGCGAGAACGTCACCGAGCGCAAGCGCGTGGACGGCGCGGCGCGCGCGGTCGTCTCACGCAAAAAAGCCGCCGAGCGCGAACGCGGGGAACGAGTGCGCGGGCTCGATCACAGAGTTGCAAAGGGGCGCTTCATTGCAAACAGCCTGCTTGCTGCTCTGCCACGCAAGGACACTCAGGACCTGCACGCCGGTCTCGAGCCGGTCACGCTGACTTGCGGCGAGGTGCTCTATGAGCCAGGTGAGCCGATCCGGCATGTTTACTTTCCCAACGATTGCCTTGTGTCCTTGCTGGCGACGGTCGAGGGCCGCGACGCTCTGGAAGTCGGCCTGGTCGGTCGAGAAGGCATGGTCGGAGTTTCCCTCGCTCTGGGAATGGACGTTTCCTCAGTTCGCGCCCTGGTGCAGAGAACCGGGACAGCGATGCGGATGGACGCGGCGGGCTTTCGCAGGGAGTTGCGCAAGAGCCTGCCGTTGCAGCGCGAACTGTACCGCTATACTCATGCAAAGCTGGCGCAGGCAAGGCAGACCGCCGCGTGCAACCGCTTTCATGTGGTGGAAGCGCGCCTCGCACGCTCGTTGCTGATGGCCCGGGACCGCGTAGGATCCAACCAATTCCTCCTTACTCAGGAATTTCTGGCGGACATGCTCGGCGTGCGACGGGTCGCAGTCACCAAGGCCGCCGGCACCCTGCAGCATCGCAAACTGATCAGCTACACCCGCGGCAAGATCAGGATTCTCGATCGGAAAGGCCTCAAGGCCGCCTCTTGCGGGTGTTACGAGGCCGTCAAGGACTTGTAAGACAGCGCGCAGACCGTCTGAGCCCTGGCCCGGGTCCGCGAAACGGCAACCAAACAGAAAGAGGACAACGCCATGAACATCACCTTGAGCCTGGCCCCGCTGGTGTCGCTGGTCGCCGGCGTTCTCATTCTCATCGTGCCCCGAATGCTGCCCTATATCGTCGCCGCCTATTTGATCGTCGTCGGGATTCTGGGGCTGTTCGGCGATGTTCGCCTGAGATAGACCCGGTCGGCGGCTGCGGCTGCGCCGCGGCCCGGCATCGGCCCTGCTGGAAACTCAAATGTCGTTCACAAGGGCGGCGACACTCTTCCTGCCGGTTCTCGCGATGCTGCTGTGGCTGCACCCGGCCGCGGCGGCACAGGTCCCGGTGCGCTTCGCCGAAGGCGTCACCCACGGTTTCCTTCAGCTGCGCAACACCGACAACGTCCTGATTGCCTCGGGCGATCTCCTCCAGGTCGCGCGGGGCGGAGAAGTCGAGTGCCGCATGGTATTCCGCTTCCCGGACGGGTCGGTGTGGGATGAGATAGTGGTGTTCACCCAGGAGCGCGTCTTCACCATGCAGACCTACAGCCTGGTGCAGACCGGACCGGTATTCCCCGAGGACACCGAGATCTCGCTGGAGAGAGCCTCCGGGAAGTACCGCGTCAAGACCACGGCCCGCAAGGACGGGCGGGAGGAGGTGCTCGAAGGCACGCTCGAGCTGCCGCCGGACACCTACAACGGCATCGTACTCACCGTCGCGAAGAATTTTCTCAAGGGGGCGGGCGTGACCATCCACGTCGTCGCCTTCACACCCGCGCCCCGGCTCATCCAGCTGGAGCTGGTGCCGGCGGGCGAGCACAAAATCCTGGTCGGTGAACTCGCGAAGTCCGCGATCCACTACGTGCTCAAGCCCCGGCTCGGGACCTGGCTCAAGCTCTTTGCCACCCTGCTCGGGCGCGTCCCACCAGACCTCCACGCATGGATCGCCACCGATCTGGTGCCGACGTTCGTGAGATTCGAGGGGTACCTCTACACAGGCGGGCCGGTCTGGCGGATCGAGATGACGAGTCCACGCTGGCCCGGCCCCTGAATTTCTTGCCAGCTAGCGCCCGAGCAGTTCGCAG
>DATHJM010000170.1:0-4367 GCA_035489775.1 Burkholderiales bacterium | reverse complement strand
ATGCGGTTGTAGAAGCGCATCGCCTGCTGCGTGATGGGGCGCAGGCCGCCCTTCTGCGCGGACACGGCAAGATTCGCGGGCGAGTGTGTATGCACGGCCGCGACGATATCGGGGCGCGCCTTGAGCACCGCGGCGTGCAGGTTGGCGGCTGCGGGGCTCGCCTTGTGGCCGGACTCCATCGCCTGGCGGCCGTCGAGGTCGTACTTGACGAGGTTCGAGGCGGTGACCTGTTCCATGAAGACGTTGTCGGCCTTCACCAGAAAGTGATCCGGCTCGGCCGGCAGGCGCACCGAGATATGGTTGTAGGTCATGTCGACGAAGACGAAGTGCGCGACCAGGCGGTGAGCGGCGGCCAGCTCGCAGCGCAGCTGCCACTCTTCCCCGCTCACGCGCTCGCGAACCGGGCGCTCGAGCTTCCCGATTTCGGCAACGTCGTTTTTCATGTCCGGTTCCCGTTCGCTCTTTGACCGCGCGCGGCGCGAAGCTATCATGGTCCGCAAATGAAGCCCGGGCCCCACCCCTTCGCCTTCACCTTCGCCGCGCTCGCGCTTGCGATTCTAGCAGCGATGAGTGTCTCCCCGGCGTTCGCTCAGGCGTATCCCGGCAAGCCCGTTCGCATCATCGTCCCGAACGCGGCGAGCGGCCTCGCCGACATCTGCGCGCGCCTTGTCGCAGCGAAGCTGGTCGAGGCGTTCGGCCAGCAGTTCCTCGTCGAGAACCGCCCGGGTGCGGGAGGAACCCTCGGCACGGCGGCGGCGGTCCGAGCCGCGCCCGACGGCTACACGCTGCTCGCGGTGTTCGACAGCCACGCCACCAACCCGCACCTGTTCAGGAATCTTCCCTACGACACGCTCGCCGACTTCGCTCCGATTTCACTGCTCGTTCGCGGACCGCTCGTGCTCGTCGTCCGTCCTGCCTTGAGCGCGGCGAGCGTGGAAGAGTTCGTGAAGCTCGCCAGGGCCAGACCGGGAGCGATCAACTTCGCCACCGTGGGGCCCGGGTCGCCCGCGCGCCTGCTGATGGAGCTGCTCAGGATCGAAGCGGGGATCGACGTCACGATGGTGGCGTACAAGGGGGCGGGCCTCGCGCTCGCCGATCTGTGGGGGAGCAGGTGGACGCGATGTTCGCGACGGTGCCGAGCGTCAGCTCGCATCTGAAGGCCGGCCGCTTGCGGGCGCTGGCGATCACATCGGCCCGGCGCAGCGCCATCCTGCCCGGCGTGCCCGCGGCGAACGAAACCTACCCGGGATTCGTGTCCGAGGCCTGGGTCGGGCTGCTCGCGCCGGCAAAAACGCCGCAGGAGATCGTGGCGCGGATCAACGCGGAAGTGTCGAGGATTCTCGCGCGGCCGGAAATGAAGGAGCGGTTTGCCGAGCAGGGCCTGGAGGTCGCGGGCGGGCCGCCCGGCGAACTCGACCGGTGGATACGCGCCGAGATCGAGCGCTGGGGCAGGGTGATCCGCGAGCGGAAGATCACGCTCGAATAGAACGGCCGCCGGCCTGATAAAATCATCCCCTCCCGTTCCTGCGGCAGTCAGGTCGACGCCTTTTCTCCCACTTTCTCCCATGGCTTTTGAAAACATCCTCGTCGAGACCCGCGGCCGCGTCGGCCTGATCACGCTGAATCGTCCCAAGGCTCTGAACGCGCTCAACGACGCGCTGATGAACGAGCTCGGCGAGGCGCTCGCAGCCTTTGACGCCGACGACGGGATCGGCGCGATCGTCGTCACCGGCAGCGACAAGGCTTTCGCGGCGGGCGCGGACATCGGAGCGATGAAGGACCGGAGCTACATGGACGTGTACAAGGGCGAGTACATCACGCGCAACTGGGAGCGGATGAAGTCGATCCGCAAGCCCATCATCGCCGCGGTCGCGGGCTATGCCCTGGGCGGGGGCTGCGAGCTCGCGATGATGTGCGACATCCTCATCGCCGCAGACACCGCCAGGTTCGGGCAGCCGGAGATCAAGCTCGGCATCATCCCCGGAGCGGGCGGCACGCAGCGCCTGCCGCGCGCGGTGGGCAAGGCGAAGGCGATGGATCTCGTGCTCACCGGGCGCATGATGGACGCGGCCGAGGCCGAGCGGGCCGGCCTGGTGTCGCGCGTGGTCGCGGCGGACAAGCTGCTCGAGGAGGCTCTCGCATGCGGGGCGCAGATCGCCGAGTTCTCGCTGCCCTCCGTGATGATGGCGAAGGAAGCGCTCAACCGCGCCTTCGAGTCGCCGCTCGCCGAAGGGATGCTCTTCGAGCGCCGCCTGTTTCACGCGCTGTTCGCGACCGAGGACCAGAAGGAAGGCATGGCGGCGTTCGTCGAGAAACGCAAGCCGAAGTTCAAGCACAGGTGAATACCCTCTGAATTCCACGCCGGCGTGGCGCGTGATCGCCTGGATGTGCGCCGCGCACGTCGCGAGCATGGCCGGGTTCGCCACTTATTCGACGCTCCTTCCGAGGCTGCAGGAGGAGTGGGGCCTGAACAACTCGCAGGCCGGCTTCATCAGCGGCGCGTTCTTCGCCGGCTACATGGCCGCGGTGCCGCTGCTCACCAGCCTCACCGACCGCGTCGATGCGCGGCGCGTTTATCTGGTCTCGAGCGTCGTTGCGGCGGTCGCGCTCGCGGGGATGGCGCTGTTTGCGAACGGACTCGTCTCGGCCTCGCTCCTTCAGCTCGTCGCCGGGGCGGGAATCGCCGGCACCTACATGCCGGGCCTGCGCGCGCTCACCGACAACGTTTCGGGAACCGGCGCGCAGAGCCGCGCGGTCTCTTTCTATACCGCGGTATTCGGCCTGGGCACGAGCCTGTCGATCCTGCTCTCGGGCTGGATCGCCGACACGATGGGCTTTCGCTGGGCGTTCGGCCTGGGCGCGATCGGGCCGCTCGCCGCCGGGCTCATGGTCGCGCTCGGACTGCCGGCGAGGAAGCCGACTCCGCTGCACGGCACGCGCATGCTCGATTTCCGGCCGGTGCTGAAAAGCCGCGAGGTGCGGCCCTACATCTTCGGCTACGCCGTGCACTGCTGGGAACTGTTCGGCTCGCGCTCCTGGCTGGTCGCGTTTATCGTTTTCGCGCAACAAATGCAGATCACCGGAGGTGCCGCGCCCGCGGCCTGGTCGGCGGTGACGATCGCGGCGATCGCCAACCTCTTCGGGCCGGCGGCGAGCGTCGGGGGCAACGAGCTCGCGATGCGGCACGGACGCGAGCGGCTGATCTGGATGGCGATGCTCGCCTCGGGCGCGCTCACCTGCGCGCTCGGTTTCGCCGCCGCCCTCCCGTCGTACGCGCTGGTGGGACTGATCATGCTGCACATGTGCCTGATCATGGGCGATTCCTCCGCGCTGACCGCGGGCCTGGTCACGCGCATCGATGAGCGCGTCCGCGGCGCGGCCATGGCGGTGCACTCGATGCTCGGTTTCGGCGCCGGATTCTTCGCGCCGCTCGTCTTCGGCGCGGTGCTCGATCTGGCCGGCGGCAATTCGAGCCCGCTCGCCTGGGGCCTGGCATTCATGAGCCTGGGCGCCGGAGCGATCGCCATGGCCTGGGCGATCCGCCGCCGCGCCGCTCACGGGGGGCAGGCATGACCTCCGAGCTTCGGCCCGCGCCGCGGGAGTGGCTGCTGCTCGTGGTGCTCTCGGGCATCCAGTTCAGCCAGATGGTCGATTTCATGGTGTTGATGCCGCTCGGCACGCAGCTCATGCGCGAGTTCGACATCACGCCGACCCAGCTCGGATTCTTCGTCTCGATCTACGCCGTGGCCGCGAGTTTGTCGGGGTTTTTCTCCGCGCTCGTCATCGACCGCTTCGACCGCAGGACCGCGATGCTCGCCCTGTACGCCTGTTTCGCGGGGACGATGGTGGCATGCGCCCTCGCGCCGAGCTATGCCACGCTGCTTGCCGCGCGCACGGCAGCCGGCGCTTTCGGCGGCGTGGTCGCGGCGAATATTTTCACCATCGTCGCGGACGTGGTCCCGGACGGCCGGCGCGGCCGCGCCTTCGGCGCGGTCATGTCGGCGTTCTCGCTCGCCTCGATCCTGGGCGTGCCGATCAGCCTGTACCTCGCGCTGCATTTCACCTGGCGCGCGCCCTACGTGTTCCTCGCCGGGCTTTGTCTGGCGACCCTGCTGGCGGCTTGGTTCGCGATCCCGCCGGTGCGAGCACACCTCGTGGGGGGCGGGGAACGCAACGCGCTCGCTCAGCTCAGAGTCGTGTTCGGCGAGGCCAACCATCTGAGGATTTTCGCGTTCTCGGGGCTGCTGGTGTTCTCGGGGTTCCTGGTGTTTCCGTTCATCGCGCCGTACCTGGTGACCAACGTCGGGGTGAGCGAGGCGCAACTGCCCCTGGTGTATCTGATCGCCGGGATCGCCGCGTTGCTTACC
>DATHJM010000169.1:0-18314 GCA_035489775.1 Burkholderiales bacterium | reverse complement strand
CAGTTGTCGACGACGAGCAAAGCGCCCGCACCCCGCGCCAGACCGGCGAGCGCTTCGATGTCGAACACTTCCGTAAGCGGATTGGACGGCGTCTCCAGGTAGAGCAGCCGGGTATTCGGCCGCAACGCCGCTTTCCAGGCTTTGGGGTCGGATCCGTCGACATAGGCGGTGTCGATGCCGAATTTGGAAAGGATACTGCCGAACAGCTGAACGGTAGCACCGAAAACCCCGGAGGACGACACCACGTGGTCTCCCGACTTGAGCAGCGCCATCGCTGTTGCGAGGATGGCGGACATGCCGGATGCCGTCGCCACGCATGCTTCCGCGCCCTCCAGCGCCGCCAGCCTGTCCTGGAACGCCGTGACGGTTGGATTGGTGAAGCGCGAATAGATATTCCCGGGTTCGCTGCCCTGGAACCGCGCGGCCGCCTGCGCGGCGTTCTCGAAGACGAAGCTCGAAGTGAGGTAGAGCGCCTCCGAGTGCTCGTTGAACTGGCTGCGCGCGATTCCGGCACGGACCGCAAGCGTTTCGATATCGTAGTCGTGCATCCTCGATCCTGAAAAAGGAAAAACCCGTCCAGCTTTCGCTAAGACGGGTTTTGGCCACGCTTTAGCCGTATTTATTAAGCGCCCGCAAGCTGTCGATCAAATCGGCGCAGTCCGCACATTACTATTCCGCCGCGGCGATGTCAAACCCGCCTCTCGGTCCAAGCGTGGTGCGGAGCCCGCTAGGCCGCGTTGAGGTCGAGCTGGTTGTTCTCGGCGTCCTCTTCGCTTTCCTGGCGGCTGGCGCGCTGCCGCTCGATCGAAGCGAGGTACTCGCTGGTGACGTCGCCGGTGATGTACACCCCGTCGAAACACGAGGTCTCGAACTGAGTGAGCTTCGGATTGACCGCGCGCACCGCGGCCTTGAGCGCGTCCAGATCCTGATAGATGACCGCGTCTGCGCCGATCTCGCGCGCGATCTGTTCGTCAGTCCGCCCGGTGGCGATGAGCTCGGTGCGCGTCGGCATATCGATTCCATACACGTTGGGAAATCGCACCGGCGGCGCTGCCGAGGCGAAAAACACCTTGCTGGCGCCGGCCTCGCGCGCCATCTGGACGATTTCCCGGCTCGTCGTTCCGCGCACGATCGAGTCGTCGACGATCAAGACGTTCTTGCCCTTGAATTCGAGGCCGACGACGCTCAGCTTCTGACGCACCGATTTCTTGCGAATCGTCTGGCCGGGCATGATGAAAGTGCGGCCGATATAGCGATTGCGGATAAAGCCCTCTCTATAGGTCACGTTGAGCCCGTGAGCCAGCTCCAGCGCGGCCGGCCTGCTTGTGTCGGGAACCGGGATCACGACGTCGACTTTAAGGTGTGGCATCGTGCGCCTGATTTTTTCAGAAAGCTTCCGCCCCATGTGCAGCCGGCTCTCGTACACCGAAACCGCCTCCATGACCGAGTCGGGCCGCGCAAGATACACGTATTCGAAGATGCAGGGCGCGAGCACCGGTTTGGCCGCGCACTGGCGGCTGTTGAACGTACCGCTTTCATCGATAAAGATGGCCTCGCCGGGCAGGACGTCACGCACCAGCTCGAAGCCGAACGCGGTCAGCGCGACGCTTTCGGAAGCGACCAGATACTCGGGTCCCTGGTCCGTGTGATTGCGGCCGAATACTAGCGGACGGATTCCGTACGGGTCGCGGAATGCGAGCAACCCGTAGCCCGCTATCAGAGCCACCACCGCGTAGGCACCGCGGCAACGCCGGTGTACGTTCGCCACCGCGGCAAAGATGGTCTCGGGGTCGAGCTTCTGGCCCTTTGCGGCGAGCTCCAGTTCGTGCGCGAGTACATTGAGCAGCACTTCGGAGTCGGAGTTGGTATTGATGTGGCGCAGATCCTGGCGAAACATCTCCTGCTTGAGGGCTTCCGAATTGGTCAGGTTGCCGTTGTGCCCGAGGACGATCCCGAACGGGGAATTGACATAGAAAGGTTGTGCCTCGCCGGCGTTGAAGGCCGAGCCCGCGGTGGGATAGCGGCAGTGCCCGATGCCGACTTCGCCTGGAAGCGAGCGCATGTTCCGCGTGCGAAACACGTCGCGCACCATCCCGGGCCCCTTGTGCATGTGAAACGCCTTGTGTTCCGACGTGACGATCCCGGCCGCATCCTGGCCCCTGTGCTGAAGCAGAAGAAGCCCGTCGTACAGCAACTGGTTGACCGGTGTCTTCGCCACGATTCCGAGAATGCCGCACATCTGTGCTATTCCTTTGGCTCAGCGGTACTTCAATCGTTGCGCCAGACCCGCCGGCAGATAGGGCCGCAGCGCGAGCGCCGCGGTCTCGAACGGCCCCGAGAGCGCCGCCTCGCGCCAGAAAGATTCACGTGGAAGCGGCGTCAATCCTGCAAGCAATACCGCGACGAGCACTATGATCAGTCCCCTTACCAACCCGAAAACCGATCCCAACGCCCTATCCGCGGGGCCCAGGCCCGCCGCCCGCACCGCGGATGTAAGGGCGAGTCCGGCAATCCAGCCGATCATCAGTACTCCGGCGAACACGAGCAGGAAGCCCATCAGCGCGCTCAGCAACGGACCCAGGCTTTGCGGCAGATAGCCGGCGACGTAGCCCCCGAAGAACGTCGCCAGAATGAACCCGCCTACCCACACTCCGAGCGAGACCATTTCACGCGCGAGGCCGTGGAACAGGCTGATCACGACCGACGCGACCAGGACGATCAGCACGCCAAAATCGAACCAAGTCATCGCTGCGCCACCTGCCCGACCTCAAGGCCGAGCGCTCTGAGTTTGTCCCGGGCCTTTTCCGCGGCGTCACGGCTCGCGAACGGTCCGGCGCGCACGCGCGTTTGCTCGCCCTGCTGGCCTTTGAAGTTCTCGGTATAGCTCTTGATGCCTGCGGAAGCCGCCTTGTCCTGTACCTGTTTCGCGTTGTCAGGGTTGGTAAAAGCGCCGAGCGGGACGACGAATGCCTCGTCGTTCAGCAGCGCCTGAGCGCGGCGAGCCTCGGCCACTTGGGTCTTCGCGCGCTCCTTGTCCGTGGTCCTCGCGCTCTCCTTCTTCGGAGCTCGAGCCCGCGAGGCGGGCTCAGGCTCGGGTTTTGTCGCTCTATTCTGCGGGTCCTTCGCAGCCTGCGTCGATTCACCCTTCCGCGGCGCCACAGGGGGCGACTGCAGCGGCGGGAGAACCCGGGTCTTGAACGGCCCTCCGTCTTGGCTGGGGATCTGCACGGTCAGCGCTTGGGGCACAGGCCTAGGTTGCTGGTCAAGAATGACAGGCAGGACCACGACGATGAGCACCACCAGCGCAATGGCGCCGACCAGCCGCCGGCGCGCGCGGCGCTTAAGCAGGTTGGCGTCGTCTGCCAATGGAAAAGACCCCAAATAAGCTGCGAATTGCGTCGCAGGACCGGACGCGTCAAGGCGTTATCCGCCGGAAACATTGATATGCGTCAATCCAAGCGACGTTCCCGAATACCCGTTCGGACTTTCCTCAAGACCCCTGCCGCGCCCCCCGAACGTCGGTCCGGGCGGCCTCGATCCCCTGCATGACGTCGGCTACGGTGTGGAACGATCCAAACACCACGATTCTATCATTTTCGTTTGCCCGCTTCCGTGCGGCAGCATAGGCTTCGCGAGGATTCCTGAAGCAAAGCACATCGCCTGCCGCACCCGACCTCGCAAGGGCCTCGGCGAGCACCCGCGCGCCAGCGCCGCGCGGCACCGAAAGGTCAGCCGCAAACCAAGCTGATATTCTGTCTTTCAACGCCCGGCAGACCCCCTCGATGTCCTTGTCGCGCAACATGCCGAACACGGCATAGGTCTCCGGATAAAAACCCATCCCGGCGAGATTCTCCGCGAGGACGCCCGCGGCCTGCGGATTGTGCGCGACGTCCAAAACGACCGTCGGTCGACCGGGAAGCACCTGGAACCGCGCCGGAAGTTCCACATGCGCAAAACCGTTGCGGATGTCCTGCATGCCGACCGGAAGACGCGCGCGCATCGCGTCGAGCGCGGCAAGCACCGCGCTGGCGTTCGCAAGCTGGCGTTCGCCCCTGAGCGCAGGGTGTGCAAGCCCGCCGCGGCGCACGCCCCGCCCCCAGAACATCCATTGCTGCCCCTCCCTCCGGTAGCCAAAATCCCTGCCGATCAGCCAGAGGTCCACACCCACCGCGCCCGCGTGCTCGACAACGCTGCGGGGCGGATCCGGATCCGCGACGACCGCGGGTTTGCTCACACGGAAAATCCCCGCCTTTTCGGATCCGATGCGCTCGCGCGTATCCCCGAGGTAGTCGGTGTGATCCAGGTCAACGGAGGTCAACAGCGCGCAGTCGCTATCGAAGGCGTTGACCGCGTCCAGGCGCCCCCCCAGGCCGACCTCCAGTATCACGGCGTCGAGCGCCTCGACCGCAAAAATCTCCCACGCAGCCAGGGTTCCGAACTCGAAATACGTGAGTGTGATCTCACCGCGAGCACGCTCGACCGCCTCGAACGCCGCACACAGGCGCGCGTCGCTCAGGGGCACGCCGTCGAGGCGAACGCGCTCGTTGTAACGAAGGAGGTGCGGCGAAGTGTACAGACCCACCCGGTATCCGGCGGCGAGCAGAATCGCTTCCAGCATCGCGCAGGTCGAGCCCTTGCCGTTGGTGCCGGCTACAGTGAAAAGCACTGCCGAGCTCGACCTTCCGAGCACGTCGCGCACTTTCGCGACGCGTTCCAGCCCGAGCTGGATGGATTTCGGATGGATGCGCTCGATGTAGTCGAGCCACTCAGCGAGGCTCCGGCCGGACATGAACGGCGAACAGGGGTCAGTTTGCCGCGGGGGCTTGCCGCTGCAGGAGTGTAAGGAGATTCGCGAGCTTGTCGCGCATCTGGCGCCGGTCGACGATCATATCGATTGCGCCCTTCTCGAGCAGGAATTCGGCGCGCTGAAAGCCTTCGGGGAGCTTCTCGCGCACGGTCTGCTCGATGACGCGCGGCCCGGCGAAACCGATGAGCGCGCGGGGTTCGGCAATCACGACATCACCGATCATGGCGAAGCTTGCCGACACCCCACCCATGGTCGGGTCGGTGAGAACCGTGATGAACGGGAGCTTGCGCGCGGTGAGTTGCGTCAAGGCCGCGGTGGTCTTGGCCATCTGCATTAGCGAAAAAAGCCCTTCCTGCATACGTGCCCCGCCGGTCGCCGTGACGCAAACGAGCGGCAGTTGCTGGTCGAGGCATGCGTGCACCCCGCGCACGAAGCGTTCCCCCACAGCCGATCCCATCGATCCGCCCATGAACTCGAACTCGAAAGCAGCGACAATGAGGGGTACGTTTTTTATGGCACCCTGCATTACGACCAGCGCTTCGGTTTCGCCCGTGGCTTTCTCCGCTTCCTCGAGCCGCTCCGGATAGCGCTTGTCGTCTTTGAATTTCAGGCTGTCGACCGACGCGATCTCGACGCCGATCTCGAAGCGCCCTTCCGGGTCGAGAAGCAGGTCGAGCCGTCCCCGCGCGGAAATACGGTTGTGATAGCCGCATTTGGGGCAGACATTGGCGTTCTTTTCGAGATCGGTTGCATACAACACCGCCGCGCAAGAGGGGCACTTGCTCCACAGACCTTCCGGGACGTTTTTCTTCGCGCCCGTCCCGGTGCGGTTGATCTTCGGGGGTAGCAGCTTTTGGAGCCAGCTCATGCGTCGATCGCTCGGCGAATTTCCTTGAGCAAGGTCGCGCCCTTCTCCACGCAAGTCTCGGGAGAGGCCTGTTCCATTTCCTGGATTATCCGGCTGCCGATCACGACAGCGTCGGCGATCTGGGCCACGGCACGTGCGGTCTGTCCATCTCGGATGCCGAATCCCACTCCAACCGGGAGCCTCGTCTTGTCGCGAATCGCCGGCAACCTGGCGGCGACATCGTCCAGATCGAGGTGCTTGGCCCCGGTCACGCCGCGCAGCGACACATAGTAGATGTAACCGCTGGCAAGCCGCGCCACCTGCTCGATGCGCGCCGCGGTGGAGGTCGGAGCAAGCAGGAAAATCATATCGATGCCGCGTGCGCGGAGCATTGTCGCCAATTCAGCGCTCTCCTCGGGCGGATAATCGATCACCAAGACTCCGTCCACTCCCGCCTCGCGCGCGGCGTTCACGAAGCGCTCCAATCCCATCGCCTCGATTGGATTGGCATACCCCATCAAAACGATCGGAGTCGAGAGGTCACTGTCGCGGAATTCCGCGACGAACGCAAGTACGTGTTCCAGCCCGATATGATTCTTAAGCGCCCTTTCGCTCGAGCGCTGGATCACGGGCCCGTCGGCCATGGGATCGGAAAAGGGCACGCCCAGCTCGATGACGTCGGCTCCCGCCGCAACCAGCGCGTGCATGAGCGGCACCGTCAACGCGGCTTGCGGGTCTCCGGCGGTAACGTAGGGAATCAGGGCCTTTCGGCGCTCGCGCGCGAGCCGTTCGAAGGCCGACTGGATTCTCGACACCGCGGCTTTCACAGCGCCGCAGCGCTTCGGATCGGGGCCGCGACGGCTCCGACGTCCGATTTGCACAAACGGGCCAGGCGCCGTTTCGCAAGCGCGCAGTATTCCGGGTTGATCTCGAAACCGACGAAGCGCCGACCGTGCTTGAGCGCGGCAACCGCCACGGTGCCGCTCCCCATGAACGGATCGAGCACGAGGCCGCCGGAAGGGCAGCTCGCCAGCACCATGCGCTCGACGATCTCGAGCGGCTTCTGCGTAGGATGATCCTCGCGTTCTGGATCCTGGCGGTGAATCCGCGTCACGCTCCACACATCCTTCGGGTTATATCCCACTTCGAGCCATTTCTTGCCGACGAAAATCGAGCGCGTTCGCGCGCGCTTCGTCTCCGCGTCGTAGGGAATGCGCACACCGTCAATATCGAAAAAGTAGTCCCTCGAGCACGCGAACAGGCCGATCGTGTCGTGGACGGAGGAGAATTTTCGCGTGCTGCCGCCCATGCTCGGCACTTTCCGGTCCCAGACGATCTCGTTCACCATAGTCAAACGCGTCTTCAGATAGGTGAAAACGTCCGGACTGTGCTGCCAGGTCAGAAAAACATAGAGGCTGCCGCTTGGCTTGAGCTTCGGAATCACGGCATCGATCCAGCGCCGGCTGAAGGCGAGATAAGCCTCCCCGCTCAGGCGGTCCGAGTCGTTTCCGTAGTCCTTGCCGAGGCCGTACGGAGGATCGGCGACGATGAGATCCACGCTCGCCTCGGGCACGCGGACGATGCAATCGAAGAGATCTCCGTTGAGGAGAGTTGCGCGCGGGTCGCTCAAAGCTGGATTCCCGATTTTTCCGCGACGGTGTGCATGTCCTTGTCGCCCCGTCCCGAGAGATTGACCAGCAGGATGCTGTCCCGTGGCAGCGTCGGCGCAAGCTTCGCCGCGTGGGCGAGCGCATGCGCGGACTCGAGCGCCGGGATGATTCCCTCGCAGCGGCACAGGTCGTGGAACGCGGCGACGGCTTCTCCGTCGTCGACGGTGATGTATTGAGCCTGGCCGGTGTCCTTGAGCCAGGCGTGCTCGGGGCCCACACCCGGGTAATCGAGCCCCGCCGAGATCGAATGCGTCTCGACGATCTGGCCGTGTTCGTCCTGGAGCAGATAGGTGCGATTTCCGTGCAGTACCCCCGGCCTGCCCGCGCACAGGGACGCCGCATGCTTGCCGCTGGCTATGCCGAATCCACCCGCTTCAACGCCGATGAGCTTGACCGCTTCGTAGGGGATGTAGGGATAGAAGATGCCCATTGCGTTCGATCCCCCGCCAACACAGGCGATCACCGCGTCCGGCTGGCGGCCGCACAGCTCCGGCATCTGCGTCAGGCACTCGCGGCCGATGACTGACTGAAAGTCGCGCACCATCATCGGATACGGATGCGGGCCGGCGACGGTGCCAATGATGTAGAAGGTGTTGTTGACGTTGGTGACCCAGTCGCGCATCGCTTCGTTCAGCGCGTCCTTCAGCGTTTTCGATCCGGATTCGACCGGCACGACCGCCGCCCCGAGAAGCTTCATGCGATAGACGTTCTGCACCTGTCGCCTGATGTCCTCCGAGCCCATGTACACCACGCATTCCATGCCGTAGCGCGCCGCTACCGTCGCGGCCGCCACGCCGTGCATTCCGGCGCCGGTTTCGGCGATCACGCGCGGTTTGCCCATGCGCCGCGCTACGAGCGCCTGGCCGATGGTGTTGTTGATCTTGTGAGCCCCGGTATGGTTGAGGTCCTCGCGCTTGATGTAGATCTGGGCTCCGCCGAGAATCTGCGACCAACGCTTGGCGTGATAAACGGGGCTGGGGCGACCGACGTAGTGCTTGAGGTCGTACTCGAATTCGGCGACGAATTCCGGATCCTTCCGGCAAGCCTCATAGGCGCGTTTGAGTTCGTCGAGCGCGTGCACCAGCGTCTCGGCGACGAACACGCCGCCATACCGGCCGAAATGCCCCTGCTCGTCCGGAAGCTCATGCATCTTCATTCTTTACCGCTCCGACAAAAGCCGCGATTTTCGCCTCGTCCTTGATTCCCTTGGACGCTTCGACGCTGCTCGAAACATCGACAGCGTAGGGCCTGGTGCGGCGAATGGCGCCGGCGACGTTGGCGGCAGTCAGGCCGCCCGAAAGGATGATCGGCTTAGTCATGCGCTGCGGCACTAGGCTCCAATCGAACGAGCCGCCCGTTCCACCCCAGAGATCTTCATGGAAAGCGTCGAGCATCCACGCGGCGGCAGCTCCGTAAGGCGAGAGGTATTTTAGCAAATCCAGCCCGGGCCGAATTCGAGCCGCTTTGATGTACGGCCGGGAGAAACTCGAGCAGAACTCGGGCGGTTCGTCGCCGTGGAACTGCAGCAGCGTTACGCCGCACTCGCCGATCACCTGCTCGACTTCTTCGCGCGCCGGGTTGACGAACACCGCGACGGTCGCGACAAAGGGCGGAGCGCTTATCGCGATCTCCCGCGCCTGATCGAGCGTCACGCGGCGCGGGCTGGGACGATAGAACACCAGGCCGATGGCGTCGGCGCCATGCGCAGCGGCAGCCTGCGCATCCTCCATGCGCGTGACGCCGCAGATCTTGACTCGCGTTCTCATCGCCCGGATTCCAAATCGAAGGGCATCATAGGGGGAAACGCCGGCAGGCTCCAGCGCGCGTCGTATCGGACTCCGAAGAGATACAGGCCCTCGGCGGAGAACGTCGGCGCCGCGAGTCGCCGGTCTTGTGCGGCAATCAGCTCCCGGATCCATTGCGGCGGATGCCTGCCGCTGCCGACATACACAAGACAGCCGACGATATTGCGCACCATGTGGTGCAGAAACGCATTTGCGGTGAAATCGAACAGGAAATAGGCGCCGCTTGCGCGTATTCCCGCGCTTTGCATGATCCGCACCGGGCTCCTCGCCTGGCACTCTGCGGACCGGAAGCTGGAGAAATCGTGCTGTCCGATCAGGCTATCGACGGCTTCGCGCATCTTCTCCACGTCGAGCGGCAGATGAAACCACCCGGTGCGCCCCGCGAGCAGCGCCGGCCGCACCGGGTGGTTGTAGAGAACGTAGCGGTAGCTTCGCGACAGTGCCGAGAAGCGTGCGTGAAAATCCTCAGATACCGGAGTCGCCCATTGCACCGCGATCCCATCGGGAAGCAGCGAGTTTACACCGCGCACCCACGCCGACTCGGGGCGCTCCGCCGAGGTTTCGAAATGCGCTACCTGGGCGCTCGCATGCACGCCCGCGTCGGTGCGTCCGGCGCCCGTCACCGCGATCGGCTCGCCGCCTATCTCCGAAAGCGCGCGCGAGAGATGATCCTGCACGGTGTTGCCGGAGGGCTGCGATTGCCAGCCTTCCATGCCCGCGCCGCAGTAGGTCACTCCAATGGCAAGTCTCATTCTACGATCCCGAAAACAACGATCGGCGCACGAGGCGCCGATCGTTTGAGGGGAACTCGGTGGAGATCAGCCGAGTGCCTGGAGCATCGTCTGGGCCTGCTGTTGCTGTGCGGTATCGCCTTCCTTCACCACTTCCTTCAGCAACTCGCGGGCCCCGTCCTTGTCGCCCATCTCTTCGTACGCCTTGGCGAGATCGAGTTTGGTCGCGACTTCCTGCCATCGCGCGTCCGGAGCGCCGCCTGAACCGTTGCCGCCGCCGGGTGTACCGAGATCCAGACTGATGGCGTCCAGATCCACCGAGGGCATCCTGGTCGCGTCGGTTTTCGCTTCGCCGCCACCTGACGGTGTCCCAAGGTCGAAGTCAATCGCTCCCAAGTCCGCATTGGGAGCCGCAGAGCCCGGCGCGCTGGGATGAGGCGGCTTGTCGCCCATCGGCAAATCGAAATCGATGCTGAGGGGTTCCGCTGCCCGAGGGACCGCCGGGATAGCGCTCGCCACGGCCATTGTCCCGACGGCGGGGGACTTGTCTGTACCGAGGCCGAGATCGAAATCAAGACTCGCCGCGGACTCCGCCGAGGACGCCGATCCAATGCCCAGATCGAGATCCGGCAGCGGAGCAGGTCCTCCCGATGTCGCCGCGCCGACGTCAAAATCGATGTTGAGCGGAGCGGCAGCCCCCAGCGTAGGTTCAGTGTTCGTGCTGAAGGCCGGCATCTGCGCCGTGTTTGTGCTGAAGGCGGGCGTATTTGTGCCGAAGGCGGGCGCGTTCGCGCTGAAGGCCGGCATCTGCGTCGTCTCGTTGAACCCCTGCGGTGCATTACCCGGCTTCCCCCCGTAAAGTGCATTGGCAGGATCGATCGACAGACCCAAACCAGCCACCTTTTCCCATTCCGCTCCGCGTCCGCCGGTCGCGGCGCGCAGCTCATTTGCGGCCGCCTCGAATGACCTCGCATCCTTCCGATTGGCGTAAATCTCGAGGAGCTTGACGCGAATCGCCTGGCGACTGGAATCCTTGGCCAGTGCGTCTTTCAGGATCTCTTCAGCCTGGGCATCGCGGCCGTAGGCCATATAGACGTCGGCTTCCGCGATCGGGTCGATCTCCTCGGTGTCGGCCTTGCCCGCGCCACCCTGACTGAAATCGCTCTGAAGCGAGCTCGAGCTGGTGTCAACGTTACGACCTCCAGCGCTCCCCAGTACCGAGTCCGCATCCGAGGGCACGACGCTCATGATGCTGTTCTCGAATTGCGCGTTGCGTTTCCTGCGCCAGGCATAGGCCGCGTAACCCGCCAGCAGGAGCACGCATAAGCCGGCACCGCCGAGCGCCATGGGGTTGTCGAGCAACTCATCCAAGAAACTCGCTTCAATCGGCGGAGGCGCGGGCGCGGCCTTGGCCGCCGCCTTGGGAGCAGCCTTCGCGACTTCCGTTTTCGCGGGTTCCGGCGCTTTGACGGCAGCTTCGGGAGCCTTTGCCGGCTCGGGCGCTTTTGCAGCTTCCTGAGCCTTTGGCGCTTCCGGTGCCTTTGCAGGCTCGGGGGCTTTGGCTGCTTGGGGAGCTCTCGCTGGCTCCGGAGCTTTCGCCACCTCAGGCGCCTTGGCGGCCGGTGGCGCCTTTGCCGGCTCAGGAGCTTTCGCCGCCTCGGGGGCTTTGGGCGCTGCTTTAGCGGGCTCAGGGGCCTTGGGCGCCTCCGCTTTGGCTGCAGCCTTGGAAGGGTCGGTGGCTTTTGCGGCGGGCGCGGCTTTTGCGGCTTCGGCCTGTTGCTGTAACTGGGCTCCGCTTTGGCTTTTTATCTGCGCCAGTTTCTGCATATCGTCCAAATTCTTTTGCAGGAGAGCGATGCGCTCGTTCGCTTCTTTCAACGCATTGTCCTTGGCTGCCAAGTCATCGGCCGCTGCGGCGCCCGCGGCCTTTGCGCCGCGTTTGGCGTCGTCCGCGCGGGAGAGGCGCAGCTCATCCTTGGGCGGTGTCTTGGACGGCACCGGCTTTTCTTCCTTGGGTGCAGTGATCTCACCGGATGCCTGACGGCCCCCCTGAGACGCGGGCGTCGATGCGACCGCGATTCCGAGGCTGCGGCGGTATTCGTTGAAGTCGGCGTACTGGGCGGAGACGATGCGGCGCGCGTCCGCTGCCGCTACTGCCGCGGCCGCGTCCTTGTCCGGAATGCTGATGATCTTGCCCGCGCGCAAACGGTTCATATTGTCGGCCACAAACGCATCTTGATTCGCACGGAACAGCGCCACCAGCATCTGCTGCAAGCTCACGCCCTCGACCCGGTTTCGGATGGCAATCTTTGAGAGCGTGTCGCCGCGCACGACCTCGTAGATATCTGAAACCCCGAACACATGGACCAGTTCTCCGGGCACCGGCGCAGCAGGCGCCGCATCCACCTGCGCGGGCAAGGGTTCGGCTGGCTTCACATCAGCCGGCAGCACTTGAACTTGCGCCGGCGACACCGATTCCCCGGCAGTCTCCTGCGACGGCGCTCCGGTCTCCGCCGTCACTGCTTGAGCGGGCGCAGCCGGCTCAGCGGAAGGGGCCGGCGCCAACGGAATCAGCTCCAGGGGCGGCGCCGGTGCAAGGGGTTCAGCCGGCGGTGCCAACGCAATCGGTTCTTGCAGCTCGGCTGCCGGCAGCTGCGCGGCTTGGAGCGGCTTAAGCTTTGGCGGACCGGCATATTCGGGCGGATCGAGCAGGAAGGTGTATTCGCGGACCAGGCGCCCGTTCGCCCAGTTCAACTCCACCAGCATGTCGATGAACGGCTCGTTGATCGCCTGGCCGGACGTGAGAGTCATCACGTATTGGCCGCTAGGCCGTCGCTGGACGGCAAACTTGACCGACAGCAGTGCCGGGTTCAGGTCTATGTTGGCCTGGCGGAACAGTTCCCCCGGCGCGAGCCGCGCCCCCAGCGTGTCGCCTTCACCGCGCTGCAGAGAAACGATCTCGATTTCCGCTCTGAGCGGCTGTCCAAGCGTGGAGAGAACCGACAACTTGCCCAAGCCCGCCGCCCAGGAGAGCGAAGGCAGAATCAGGCCCACGACTGCTACCAAACAAGTTTTTGAGGCGAACTTCCCCACTTGCCACCCTGAACCTAAGTGGAAACAAATTAAAATACCATCATGGCCTTAGCCTTGCAAGCTCAACTTTCATCTCAGAAACTGCGTCAAGTGGCTATTTTTCCACAAAGTTTGCTTGTTTTCCCCTGAAAACCGGGGGTTGAGACCGGACCCGGGCCTTCAGGGCGTGGCCTGGGCAGCCTAGCTTTCGAGCAGAATGCGCAGCATTCTCCGCAACGGTTCGGCGGCACCCCAGAGGAGCTGGTCTCCGACTGTAAAGGCTGCGAGGTAGAAGCCGCCTTTTTCGAGCGCAAGTTTGCGCAGACGTCCGATCGGCACGTGCATGGTGCCGCTCACCGCGGCCGGAGTCAGCTCGCGCAGGCTTGCCTCGCGCTCGTTCGGAACAACTCTCACCCAAGGGTTCGCTTCGGCAAGCATGTGCTCGATTTCGTCGACAGGCACATCGCGCCGGAGTTTTACGGTGAGCGCCTGGCTGTGGCAACGCATTGCGCCTATGCGCACGCAAATGCCGTCGATCGGAATCGGGTTCTCTTCGCGGCCAAGAATCTTGTTGCCTTCGGCCTGGCCTTTCCACTCTTCGCGGCTTTGGCCATTGCCAAGATCCTTGTCGATCCACGCCAGCAGGCTGCCCGCAAGCGGAAAGCCGAACTGTTGCCTTGGCAAAGACTCGTCCCGCAGCGCCGTCGTCACCGCCCTGTCCAACTCGAGGATTGCGGAGGCAGGGTCCTCCAGGGAGGATCTCGCAGCCTGGTGCACGAATCCGATCTGCTTCACCAGTTCACGCACGTGCTCGGCGCCCGCGCCGGAGGCGGCCTGATAGGTCATCGAGGTGATCCATTCGACGAGGTCCGCCTTCAGCAGGCCGTGCATGCCCATGAGCATCAAGCTCACAGTGCAGTTGCCCCCGATGTAATTGCGCACGCCTCTGGAAAGAGCATCCTTGATCACGTTCATGTTGACCGGATCCAGGATGATGACCGCGTCGTCCTGCATGCGAAGAGCGGATGCGGCGTCTATCCAAAAGCCCTTCCACCCCGCGGCGCGCAGCCTGGGAAACACCTCGTTGGTATAGTCGCCGCCTTGACAGGAGATGACGACGTCCATCGACGCGAGCTCTCTCACGCTCTTCGCGTCCTTGAGCGGTGCCGTTTCCTTTCCGATGAATGGCCCGAGCTCGCCCACCCGGGAAGTAGAGAAAAACACCGGCTCCATCAATGCGAAGTCGCGCTCGGCGTGCATGCGCTGCATCAGCACCGAACCGACCATTCCGCGCCAACCGACGAGTCCGACTCGCTTCATTGTATTTCCTGAATGTCCGATCTGCGTATGCTAACGCACTGAGCCCTAAAAAGGTTGCACCTCATCAGGAGAGCGCTGCGACCACGGCATCGCCCATCTCGCGGGTGCCGACTTTGCGGGTTCCCTGCTGAAAAATATCCGCGGTGCGGTACCCCTGAGCGAGTACTTTCTTCACCGCGGCTTCGACGCGGGCGGCGACGCGGTCATGATCGAAGCTGTAGCGAAGCATCATCGCCACCGACAGGATGGCCGCCAGCGGATTGGCGAGGTTCTTTCCCGCGATGTCCGGGGCCGATCCATGAATCGGCTCGTACAGTCCCTTGCCTTTTTCGTCGAGCGAGGCCGAAGGCAACATGCCGATCGACCCGGTCAACATGGAAGCCTCGTCCGAGAGAATGTCGCCGAACATGTTGCCTGTGACGATCACGTCGAACTGCCTGGGATTCTTGAGGAGCTGCATCGCGGCGTTGTCCACGTACATGTGCGTCAGCTCCACCGCGGGGTGTTCCTTGCCGACGGCGCTCACCACCTCCCGCCACAATTGCGAGGTCTCGAGCACGTTCGCCTTGTCGACTGAGCACAGTTTTCTGTTGCGCATGAGGGCGGCGCGAAACCCCGCGTGCGCAATGCGGCGGATTTCCTCATCGGTGTAGCGCATGGTGTCGAAGCCTTCGCGCTTCCCGCCTTCGAGCTCCCGGATGCCGCGCGGCTGACCGAAATAGATGTCGCCGGTCAGCTCGCGCACGATCAGGATATCGAGCCCGGCCACCACCTCCGGCCTGAGTGTCGAGGCATCGGCGAGCTCGGGAAAAACGGACGCGGGCCGCAAATTGGCGAACAGATTGAGCTCCTTGCGAAGCCTGAGGAGCGCCTGCTCGGGACGTTTTTCGCGCGGCAACGAGTCGTAACGAGGACCGCCGACGGCGCCGAACAGGATGGCATCGGCCTTTCTCGCCAGTTCCAGCGTCGCCCCGGGCAGGGGATCACCCGCGGCGTCGTACGCGGCGCCTCCAACAGAGGCCTGCTCCGTCTCGAACGCGAGACCTTCTCTCCCGAGCGCCGCGAGTACCTTGACCGACTCGGCAATGACTTCCGGGCCGACGCCGTCGCCGGGCAGGACCGCAATTTTCATGAAGAGGAGATGACTAACCGAACAACCAAGGCTGCTCGAAGCGGCGCCGCCCTTCGAAGGCGCGGATCTTGTCCGCGTGGTGCAGAGTGAGTCCTATGTCGTCGAGGCCGTTGACGAGGCAGTATTTCCGGAAAGTGTCGATGTCGAAGCGCATCACCTTGCCGCCGTCGGGGGTCGCTACTGTTTGCTTCTCGAGGTCGATAACGAGCCGGAAGCCCGGAAAGGCGGCCACCTCATGGAACAGCCAGTCCACTTCCGCTTCGGTGAGCACGACGGGCAGCAGGCCGTTCTTGCAGCAGTTGCTGGAAAATATGTCGGCGTAGGACGGCGCGACGATCGCGCGAAATCCGTACTCGGCGAGCGCCCAGGGTGCGTGCTCCCGCGAGCTTCCGCAACCGAAGTTCTTGCGGGCGAGCAGTATGCTGGCGCCCTTGTAGCGCGGCTGGTTCAGGACAAAATCAGGGTTGAGCGCGCGGGCCGAATCGGGCGTGCCGGGCCGACCCCCGTCGAGGTAGCGCCATGCATCGAAGAGATTCGTCCCGAATCCCGTGCGCTTGATCGACTTCAGGAATTGCTTCGGGATGATCTGGTCGGTGTCGACATTCGCCCGGTCAAGCGCTGCCACGAGGCCGCTCAAGACGGTAAATCGCTCCATGGTCATGCGAAATTCATCTCCACTGACGAACGTCGACGAAGTGCCCCGCGATCGCGGCCGCCGCGGCCATCTCCGGACTCACGAGATGGGTCCTGCCGCCAGTGCCCTGCCGGCCTTCGAAATTTCGGTTGGAAGTCGAAGCGCACCGCTCGCCAGGCTCGAGCCGGTCCGCATTCATACCCAGGCACATGGAACAGCCGGGTTCCCTCCACTCGAACCCGGCGTCCTTGAAGATCCGGTCAAGGCCTTCGTGTTCCGCCTGCGCCTTGACGAGCCCCGAGCCCGGCACGACCATCGCGAGCCTGACATTCGAGGCAAGGCGGCGCCCGCGGACGATCGCCGCGGCGGCCCGCAGGTCTTCGATGCGCGAATTCGTGCACGAGCCGATGAATACCTTGTCGATGAGAATGTCGGTCATCGGCGTATTGGGCTTGAGGCCCATGTACGTGAGCGCTCTCTCCATGCCCTCCCTGCGAATCGCGTCCTTCTCCCTGTCGGGGTCGGGCACGCGTTCGTCCACGGTCACGACCATCTCGGGCGAGGTGCCCCAAGTCACCTGCGGCTTGATCGAGCGCGCGTCGATCGCCACCTCGCGGTCGAATTTCGCCTCCGGATCGCTCTTCAGCGTGCGCCAATGCGCGACCGCGCGATCCCACAACTCCCCCCGCGGCGCAAAGGGCCGGCCCTTCAGATAAGCGAGGGTCGCCTCGTCGACCGCCACCAATCCGGCGCGCGCTCCCGCCTCGATCGACATGTTGCACAGGGTCATGCGGCCCTCCATCGTCAGAGAGCGCACCGTGCCGCCGGCGTATTCGATCGTGCAGCCGGTTCCCCCTGCAATGCCTATTTTGCCGATCACGGCGAGGGCCATGTCCTTTGCCGTCACTCCGCGCGCGAGCTCACCCTCCACGCGCACGCGCATGTTCTTCATCTTTTTTGCGAGCAGGCATTGCGTTGTAAGCACGTGCTCGACTTCCGAAGTCCCGATGCCGAATGCGAGGCAGGCGAACGCCCCGTGAGTGCTCGTATGCGAGTCGCCGCACACGACGGTCATTCCCGGCAGCGTCGCGCCCTGCTCCGGGCCGATGACGTGCACGATGCCCTGGCGAGCGTCGTTCATCTTGAATTCGACAATCCCGTATTCCGCGCAGTTTGTGTCGAGCGTATCGACCTGCAGGCGCGACACGGGGTCGGCGATCCCTCGGGACCGATCGGTGGTTGGAACGTTGTGATCGGCCACCGCAAGATTGGCTGATATCCGCCAGGGCTTGCGCCGCGCAAGCTTCATGCCCTCGAACGCCTGTGGGCTCGTGACTTCGTGCACCAGATGGCGATCGATATAGAGGAGCGTCGTGCCGTCGTCCTCGACGTGCACCGTGTGCGCCTCCCAGAGCTTGTCGTAGAGCGTGCGCGCGATCATTCGGCTTGCTGCTCAAAGACAAAATTATACCGGATCGTCCCTTCGTCCCTTCGTCCCTTCGTCCCTTCAGCGCTTGCGCGCGGCCTCGTAGAGGGGCATGACGCGCGCCGAGTAGCTCTGAAGATCACTGATTCTGTTCTGGTCCGAAGGGTGTGTCGACATCCACTCGGGCGGCTTGCCGCCGCCCAGCTTGCCCATCTTCTCCCACAGCGAGACGGCTGCACGCGGATCGTAAGCCGAGCGCGCAGCAAGCTCCACGCCGATGCGATCGGCCTCGGTCTCTTGGGTGCGCGAATGCGGCAGCGAGAGCGTCACGTCGAGCAGGGTTTGCGTCAGTTGAGCGCCCAGATCGCCGAGCCCGAGCGCAACGCCGAGCACGCCGACCCCGAGCTGCTGGGCCATCTGCTCGCTCGCGCGCTCCCGCCCGTGCTCGCGCAACGCGTGCGCGATCTCGTGCCCCATTACGGCCGCCAGCTCGTCGTCGGTAGGATTCAATTTGGTCAGGAGCCCGGTGTAGACGGCGATCTTGCCGCCGGGCATGCACCACGCGTTCACCTCGTCCGAGGTGATCACGTTGACCTCCCACTTCCAGCCCGGCGCGTCGGCGCGGAACGCCGCCGTGTTCGGGATCAGGCGGTTGGCGACGCCATGCACCCGAGCGACCTGGGCCGAATCCCGGTTGAGCTGGTTCTTCTTGCCGGCGTCGGCGAGGACTTTGCCGTAGGCCTCCACGGCGCTTTGATCGATCTGGGAAGCCGAGATCAGGGACGACATGCTTTGCTTGCGCTCGACGCCGACCACGCCGCCTTGGGTCGTTTGCACCGTCTGGCAGCCGGCGAACGCCACCGTCAGGGG
>DATHJM010000168.1:0-2381 GCA_035489775.1 Burkholderiales bacterium | reverse complement strand
CGGCCAGCGGCGACTGTGAGAACAGCTGGCCGAGCATTGTGGTCAACCGCGCCTTGAGCGCTTCCATCAGCGGCGCGGCCCTGGCGCGACGGACTGCGAGCCGCTGCTCGGCGCGGCAGCCGCGGATCTCGGTCTCGATGGCGTACACCGCCTGCAGGCGTTCGATCACCTCGTGAGCGAACGGCGATTGCGTCGTCTTGTACACCTCAACGAATTTGCGCCGGGCATGCGCCAGACAAAAAGCCAGTCGGATCGCGCCGCCATAACCGCGCGCCAGCGCCGTGTAGGCAGCATAGCCGTCGACCTGCAGGATGCCGGAGAAGCCGGTCAATTGCCCGGCGATCTCCTCGGTGCCGCGACCGTCGGCGAACACGTAGGCGACCGCCGGCGGCGACGGGCCGCCCCACGGGCGATCATCCATCGCATGCGCCCAGAACTGGCAGGTCCGGGTGTGATGTCGTCCCGGATCGAGCACCGGCATCGGCGTCTCATCGCAAAACAGCCGCGGCGAGGCCTGGATCGTCCGCAGCTGCAGCTCATAGAGGCTCTTGAGCCACCATGCGGCACGCTTCACCCAGCCGGCGAGCGTCGCACGATCGAGATGGACGCCCTGACCGGCCAGGATCTGCACCTGCCGATACAGCGGCAGATACCAGGCGAACTTCGACACCACCACGTGGCTCACGAGCGCCGTCGAAGCCATGCCGCTCTCGATCAGTCGCGGCAGCACCTTCGCCTGCACCACGCCATCGGTGCAGCCGCGGCAGGCATATTTGGGACGGATCGTGCGCAGTACCCGCAGGATCGCCGGGATGACGTCCAGCACCTCGCTCACGTCCTCGCCGATCTTGTGCAGCCGGCCCTCGCAGCACGGGCACGCCGTCGTGTCCGGCTCGAGCACCTGCTCGCAGCGCGGCAGGTGCTTGGGCAGCGCGCCGATGTTGCGCCTCGCCTTCTTGCGTGGGCTCGCGGGCAGCTTCGTCGCAGGCGTATCGTCGTTCGCCGGCGCAGGCGGCGTGACGCCGATGGCGAGATCGTCCAGCTCGAGCGCGAGCTGCTCGGCGACGATCACCGCGAGCCGCTCCGAGCGCTTGCCGAAGATCATTTCCTTGAGCGTCTGCATCGCCACGCGCAGCTTCTCATTCTCGGCGTCGAGCGCGAGCACCATCTCGGTCAGCGCCGCTGCGTCGGTCGGAAGAGCTTCGGGACGAATCGCCATGAACAAAAGATACATGCGCTCACCATAGGCTCCAGTGAAATCCTCAGGTCTCATCCGACGACAGCCGGTTGCCTCACAGATTTTGGCGAGGCCCGCGTCCAATCGAGTCCATCGAGCAGCATCGTCAGCTGGGTCGCGCTCAAATGCACCGCTTCGTCGCGGATCGGCGGCCAGGTGAAGCGTCCCTCGTGCAGCCACTTCGTCACCAGCACCATGCCGCTGCCGTCCCACGCCAGGAGCTTCACTCTATCCATGCGCTTGCTGCGGAACACGAACACGTCGCCGCAATACGGGTTCGCACGCAGCGCTTCGCTCACCAGCGCCGACAGCGTGTGCACCGACTTGCGAAAATCGACCGGGTGTGTCGCCACTACGACCTTGAGGTCAGCCCGCAGCGCGATCACCGGCCGCCTCGCAGCGCCGACAGCACCGTCGAAAGCGTCGTCAGATCGACTCCCGGCTCGACCCGGATGCGCGCCCCGCTCACCTCGATCTCGATCTCGCCGCGGAACTGGCCTGGTGGAGAGGCCATCTCCCGTCGCATCGTCTGCGCCGGCGCAACGCGGCCCGGCTCGCCGGCCGTCGCGGGGCTGCCCTCCGAAGTAATCAGGACCGGCACAAAGCCGGGCGCGTTGAGGCCTGCCGCTGCCGCCAACTTCTGTCGCCACACCGTGAGCAGCCCACGGACAACGCCATTGCGGCGCGCGACCTCGGAAATGTTGGCGCCCTCCTCGAAGCTCTCCGCTACGATCCGGGCCTTCTCCTGCGCCGTCCACCGTCGCCGCCGACGCTGACCGGTAATCACCTCGATACGACGATAAGAACCGCCGTCCTGCCTGGCATCAAGCATGGCATCTGCCATCGACTTCCTCCCAACGATCAGCTCATGCCAGGCTGTATCGCAGATGAACCTCGCGACTGCGAGGTGGAGGCCTCATGCCGGTTACGGAAGATCCACGAGATATATCCGGTGGTGACCCCTAGATATTCGAAGCCTTCTTGGCGGTTGTAGGTAGAAGATCGGCGAACGGTCAAACCAGCTCAGGATCAATCGGTTGGGTGCCGTGCAAACTTCCGGGGATCCAATTGCACTCTGCCTGCTCGGCAAATCTCGGAGTCTGACTGCTATTTAACCAATCAACTACTTTAACTTCGAGAAGGC
>DATHJM010000167.1:0-2290 GCA_035489775.1 Burkholderiales bacterium | reverse complement strand
TAAGCGGCTCGCCTTCGATCAGCTTCATCAGCGCATCGCTCCCGGCCGCGATACCGCCGTAGAAGTCATCACGCCGCATTTCAAGGCGAACGACTTCTACGGCGGTATCGCGGCCGGGAGCGATGCGCTGATGAAGCTGATCGAAGGCGAGCCGCTTCCGGCTCCCGGTCCGCAAGGCGGCTCGGACCGGAGCGGCGAAGGCTACGCCGAGCTGCTGGTGATATTCCTGGTCGTGTTCGTCGTTCTGGGCGGCGTGCTCGCCCGGCTGTTCGGGCGCCTGCTCGGCGCGACCGCAACAGCCGGGATCGTAGGCGTCGCGGCATGGTTGCTCGTCGGCGTGCTCGCCGTCGCGATCTTCGCTGCGGTCTTCGCCCTCATCGCCACCCTGTTCGTGAGCGCCACCGGGTTTTCCCCGGGTCGCTGGGGCGGAGGCGGGTGGTCTGCGGGCGGCTGGTCCGGCGGCGGGGGATGGCCCGGCGGAGATTCCGGCGGCTTCAGCGGCGGCGGGGGAGGTTTCGGCGGAGGCGGAGCCTCCGGGAGTTGGTGAGAGCCGTGAACCTCAGGCGTTTCATGCGGCACCTCTTCACCGACCATTGGTCGGTCAGGCGGGCGTTCCCGCCCGCGGCGATGCACGCCATCGAAAAAGCGATCGGCGAAGAGGAGCGGCGCCACAGCGGCCAGTTGCGCTTCGCCGTCGAAGCTTCGCTGCCGGTGGGCGAGCTGCTTCGCGGAGTCCGGTCGCGCGAGCGCGCGGTGGAGTGGTTCGGTCGGCTGCGCGTCTGGGACACGGAGCACAACTCCGGTGTGCTGATCTACCTTCTGCTCGCCGACCGGCGCGTCGAGATCGTCGCCGACCGGGGCATCCACGGCAAAGTCGGGACAGCGGCCTGGGAAGCGATCTGCGGCGAGATGCAGCAGGAGTTCGCCCGCGGACAGTTCGAGCGCGGCGCGGTGCTCGGCGTGCGCGCGATCAGCGATTTGCTGGCCGCGCACTTTCCGCCTTCGGGTGACAGCCCGAACGAGCTGCCGGACAAGCCGGTCGTGCTCTGAACGTCCGCTCTGGACGTCTAGGGCCTGGGCGGCATTTCCGCGGCCTGGATCGGCACCTCGAGCTTCTGCGTGCGGCGCAGGAGCGTCACTTTCGTGGCCTTGCCGATTCGCTCCGCGCTGAGCAGCCGGTGCAGCTGGTCGACTCCGGCCACATCTTCCCCGTCGTAGCCGATGATGACGTCTCCCGGCTCGATGCCCGCCTGCCGGGCGGCGCCGCCGGGCTCGACCGACTCGACGCGCACTCCTGCCCCGGCTGCGAGGCCGTGAAAGCGCACGGCGCGCCGCGAAAGCGGGATGGTCGCGCCGCCCACGCCGATGTAGCCGCGGCGCACCCGTCCGAAGCGCAGCAGTTGCTCCACCACCCACTTGGCCGTGTCGATGGCGGTGGCGAAGCAGATCCCCTGGGCGAACGGGATGATCGCTGTGTTGACGCCGATCACTTCGCCTTGCGAGTTCACCAGCGGCCCGCCCGAGTTCCCCGGATTGAGCGCGGCGTCGGTCTGGATCACGTCGTCGATCAGCCGCCCGGTCACCGAACGCAGGCTGCGGCCGAGCGCGCTCACCACGCCCGTCGTCACGGTGTGCTGAAAGCCGTAGGGATTGCCGATCGCGATCGCCAGCTGGCCGACGCGCAGGCCGCGCGAGCTTCCGAGCGTTGCCGTGGAAAGCTGGTGGCCGCCGATGCGGATCACGGCGACGTCGGTGTCGGGATCGTCGCCCACGAGGTCGGCATCGAAGCCCGCACCGTCGGCGAAGCTCACCTGGATCGAGCGCGCGCCGTGCACCACGTGGCTGTTGGTGAGGATGAAGCCGTCCGGAGTAAACACGAATCCGGATCCAGTCCCGCGGCGCGGCGCTTCGCCCTCGCCCGCGCGGGGGGCCTGGGCGACCTCGACGTGAACGACGGCAGGGCTGACCTGCTCGGAAGCCGCAACCACCGCGGCGGAATAAGCGTCGAGCAGGGCGGCGTCGCTTTCCCCGCGCGCCGGGGACGCCGAGCGCGGCGAACCGTCATCGAGCACCGGAATCGCCTCCATGGTCCTGCAAGACGTGGGGGCGCCCGGCGGAAAATCAAGGATATCCGCGTTGCTTGCTGGTTTTCATTCCGATGAGGTGCAGCGAGTCGCCGCGGCTCTGGTTGTACCGGTGGCGCAGGATCACCAGGAGCATCGCGACCACGACGAACCCTCCGAAGGCCACGATGATGGTGTTGATGTGGAGGTCCGCCTTGATCATCGCT
>DATHJM010000166.1:0-2467 GCA_035489775.1 Burkholderiales bacterium | reverse complement strand
CTTGAAGCGTGGGTATAGGTCAGCCCCGAACGCTTCGAGCGCCTGCCGGCATACGGAGTGGAAGTGGCGCGCGTCCTCCTCGAACCCGTAATAAGGAGTCATGTCCATTCCGCCGCCGAACCACCATACCGGGTCGCTTTGCGGCTTGATCGCGAGCAGGAACCGTATGTTCATGTGAACGGTCGGGGCAAAGGGATTGCGCGGATGCAGTACCAGCGATACGCCCATCGCTTCGAAAGAGCGGCCGGCCAGCTCGGGCCGCGCTGCGCTCGCGGAGGGAGGCAGCCGCTCCCCGTGCACCCGGGAGAAATTCACTCCGCCGCGCTCGAATACGCCCCCGTCCTCGACGATGCAGCTCTCACCGCCACCGCCAGCGTCCCGCTGCCAGCGGTCGCGGCGGAAGCTGCGTCCTTCGATGCGCTCCAGCTCCGCGACGAGGCGGTTCTGCAACTCAAGAAGATAAGCGTGGACCGCGTCGGGGTTCATCGGGCCGATTCAAACGGACACTCACGGGTTGTCATCGGCAAATCCGCTGTCAATGCCTTCTCGCTGCAACGGCGCGATGGCCGATGTCGCGCCGATATTGCATGCCGTCGAAGCGGATGCCTTCGACGACTTCGTAGGCTCGCCGCTGCGCCATCTTGATCGAATCCCCCAGGGCAGTGACGCACAGGACGCGGCCGCCGTTGGTGACGAGGGCGCCATCCTTGAGCGCCGTGCCCGAGTGAAATACCCGGAAGTCTTCTCCCGCTGCCGGCAGGCCCGTTACGATGTGGCCCTTTTCCGGTGCGTCGGGATAACCAGAGGCCGCCAGAACCACCCCTAGCGCGGCGCGTCGGTCCCATTCGGCCTTGACACGGTCGAGCGTCCCCTCCATGGCGCTCTCGATCAACTCGAACAGGTCGCTTTTCAGACGCAGCAGGATCGGCTGGGTTTCAGGATCGCCGAGGCGGCAGTTGAATTCCAACGCGCGGGGATTACCGGTGCCGTCGATCATAAGGCCGGCGTAGAGGAACCCGGTGTAGCGCTGGCCTTCCCCGGCCATTCCTGCGAGCACGGGCTGGATGATTTCGCGCAGCACTCGCGCGTGCAGCTCGGGGGTCACGACCGGCGCCGGAGAATACGCGCCCATGCCGCCGGTATTGGGCCCCCGGTCGCCGTCCCCGAGACGCTTGTGGTCCTGGCTGGTCGCAAGCGGGAGCACGTGCTCGCCGTCCGCCAGCACGATGAAGCTCGCCTCTTCGCCCTCCAGGAATTCTTCGATGACCACGCGGTTGCCCGCGGTGCCCATCGTACGCTCGACGAGGAATTGCTCGATTGCACGATGGGCGTCGTCCGCGCTCATGGCGACGATCACGCCCTTTCCCGCCGCCAGGCCGTCGGCCTTCACGACGATTGGCGTGCCGTGCGCCTCGATGTAGGCGTGCGCGGCGCTCGCCTCGTCGAAGCTCGAAAATTCCGCCGTGGGAATTTTGTGCCGGGTCATGAATTCCTTGGCGAACTGCTTGGAGCTCTCAAGCCGGGCGCAGGCCCGGGTCGGGCCGAAGATCCGCAGCCCCCTGGAACGGAACAAATCGACGATTCCGTCGGCAAGCGGCGCCTCGGGTCCCACCACGGTGAGGTGAATATTCTCCGACACCGCGAATTCAGCCAGCTTGTCGATCGCCGAGATCGTCACGTTCTGCAGACCGGCCTCGCGCGCGGTGCCGCCGTTGCCGGGGGCGACGAAGACTTTTTGCACCCGGGGGCTTTGCGCCAGGCGCCACGCGATCGCGTGTTCCCTGCCGCCGGAACCGATGACCAGAAGCTTCATGCATCAATGCCGGAAATGCCGCACGCCCGTAAATACCATCGCGAGCCCCAGCTCGTCGGCCGCCGCGATGACTTCGTCGTCGCGGATGCTGCCGCCGGGCTGGATGACGGCCCTGGCGCCCGCCTGGGCGACGGCGTCCACGCCGTCGCGAAACGGAAAGAATGCGTCCGAGGCAACGACCGATCCCGCGAGCGACAATCCCGTATCTTGCGCCTTGAGCGCGGCGACCCGGGCTGCGTCTATGCGACTCATCTGGCCCGCGCCGATGCCGAGCGTGCAGCCGCGCGCGCAGAACACGATGGCGTTCGACTTGACGTACTTCGCCACGCGCCAGGCGAACAGAAGATCGGCGAGTTGCGCCTGGGTGGGCTTGAGTCTGGTGACGGTGCGAAGGTCCGACACCTGCACGTTGCGCGCGTCAGGAGATTGCACCAGCAACCCGCCTCCGACGCGTTTGAAGTCGTATGTCCGCGGGGCGCGCACAAGGCTCACCGACATCACCCGAACGCTGGCTTTGGCGGCAAAGATCTGTCGTGCTTCGGTGTCGAACTCGGGCGCGATCACGACCTCGACGAACTGCTTGGATACGGCTTCTGCCGTCGCGGAGTCGAGCTTGTGGTTAAAGGCGACGATGCCCCCGAATGCTGCCGTGCG
>DATHJM010000165.1:0-5053 GCA_035489775.1 Burkholderiales bacterium | reverse complement strand
TGCGTTTCGCGCCTGCAGCGAAGGCGCGATGCGCCTTGCCCCAGTCCTGGAGCGCGCCGAGCACGGAAGACCACGCGGCCTGCCCCGTGAGGCGGGATGCGTCGTAGATCTGCTCGCCGACGAGAATCCCCGCGCGCGCCTCCCGGCCGGACTGGTAGCTCAATAGCTTGTAGCTCATTCGTTTCCTCTCTAGGTAAAAGCGCGCTTCATGCGTTTGATCCAGTCCTCGAATGCAACGACCTGATCGGTCATGATCTTCCGCGTGGGCTCATCGTTGAGCTTCCCGTCGGTCCCGAATTTGCTGTGCGCCATGCCGATGAAGATCTCGGGCTTCGCAAGCCACTGCACGCCCAGCCCCGCGAGGCTGCGGCGCAGATCGTACTGCCCTCGTGACCCACCGAGCGGTCCGCCGCTGGCGCTCAGCACCGCCGCGGGCTTGTTCAGGAAGGGTACGGGCTGGAAGCGCGACATCCAGTCGATTGCATTCTTGAGCGGGGCACCGATGGTCCAGTTGTATTCCGGCGAGGCGAAGAACAGCGCATCCGCAGCGAGGATTTCGTCGCGCAGCCTCGTCACCGGAGCCGGGAAACCCTTCTCCTGGACGTCGAAGTTGTAGATCGGAAGCTCGGCGATGCTGGTGATCCGGAGCTTGAGCCCGGGCGGCATCAGCTCGCCCGCCGTCTTGAGCGCCATCATGTTGTAGGATTTCTGCCTGAGGCTGCCGCAGATGCCGAGTACCTGAAAGCTCGCCGGTGTATTCACGTTTTCTCTTGTCAGTTGAAAAACTGGATCGCTTCCGGTCAGCGTCTCATCGCCGCGTCGTAGAAGCTCGGATCGTAGTAAGGAGAAGGATCGGTCAGGGACTTGCGCGGCTGCCCGTACTTCGAGCGCAGCGCAAGGACCGTCCTGACGCCTTCCATGTCGATTTTCGCCTTCTTCTGGAATCCGTCGGTCGGACTCAGCAGCACCCTGTAGGCGGTCTCCGCAGCCTGCGCATTGGCATTGGGAAGATTCTTCAGGAAGATCGCGATCGCCTCTTCCTTGTTGCGCGCATCGTAGAGCCAATCCACCGCTTCGCTGAAGGCGCGGATATAGCCGACGACCGCGTCGCGATTCTGCTCGGCCCAGGCCTTGCGGGCGCCGCCCACCAGCCCCTGATAGCGGCCGAGCACGTCGATTGCGTTCGCGAGACGGTTGAATCCGCGCGCCTCGGCTTGCACTTCGAAAGGCGAAAGCAGCAAGGTTCCGTCGTGCTTCTTCTCCATGAGCGCCTGGAACCGCTGCAACACGCCGCCGGCGGCCGCGGTCTTGTAGTCCCGGTCTTTCTGCAATCCATTGCGCTCGAGGATCTCCAGCAGCACGAATGCGTACCCGGTCGTGAGCGCGTCCACCGACAGGGTCTTGCCGCGCAGATCGCCGAAGCTCTTCACCTCGGGAACGGTCACCAGCCGCAGGAAGCCGTTGTCCCCGCCCATGAAGGCGAACAGATCGGGACCGGGCTTGGGCACCTCGCCCTGGCCTTCGCGGTAAGCGATCAGATTGTCGATCGCGGTCATGGCGATGTCGAACTTGCCGTCGATGAGGTTGGTGAGCTGGAACACCGAGCTCGGCGTGGGCGTAACCTTGACCTCGAGGCCGTTTTTCGCGAAGAGGCCTTTTTCCTGGGCGACCCAGACCGGCCAGTTGAAGCCTCCGGGGAAGACGATGAGGTTGACCGTCTTGGGCGGCGCCGGCGGCGCACTCGTGCACGAGACGAGCAGCAGCGCGATCACCCCGGTCATCAGCCTGAAGATCCTATGCATGTTCTCCTCCTTTGGGTCGTCCTCTCATTGCGGATCGCCGGCGGTCAGATAGTCCCACATCCGCTCGGCGATCCGCCCCTGCCAGGTGGCGCGGTTTTTCGCCTGCTCCTCAGTCATGCGCGGCGCCGTGCCGGCAAGGCCCGCGTTGAGCGCAGCCAGTTCCACCCGTGCCGCGTCCTCGAGAAAACACGCGAGCGCCACCGCCTGCTGAGGGGTTTCGGCCCCGGTGACCGCGCCGTTCACGTTCACCACGATCGCGGGCGCCTTGCCCATGGTCTCGGCCACGCCGACCGCCGCCGGGTCGTTGCGGATCAGGCCCGGATCGGGCCAGAACGGAACCTGCGGATGGAAGTGCGCGCCCTGCCCATGGCGCGCCCTGGGCGTGAGGCCCAGCGCCGCGAGCGTGACTACGTTGGGCGAGATGAAGCGGCAGATCGCGCGGATCTCGCCGCGGCGCTTGTAGATCTGCTGGTGCATCCTGACTTCGCCGAGCACGCCCTCGGGTAAAGGAGCATCGGTCGACACCACCGTCCCGGGCTCGCCCGGCTTGATGATGCCCATCGGCTTGGCGGCGCAGACCAAGAACGACTTCTCGTCCAGGCGAACGCTGCAGTGGCCGAAGGCGGTCACGAGGCCGGCGCGGGCGAGCGCCCGCGCCATCTTGCGCACGATGATCTGCTGCTGCTCCATCTCAGGGGGTCGAACGGACTCCAGGCTTGCCCTTCCAGGCTGTGACTCAGGCCACGGTCTTCAGCGGCGGTTTTTTGTCCTTCTGGTCCGCGCGGAACTCCGGAATGTCCGGCCGCGAGCCCCACATGCAGAACGACTCCGGCGCGAACGGGAATTGCCGCGGCCGGTAGCTCGATTCTTCCTCGGGGAGGATGTGCTTCACGCCCACCGAGTATTCGTAGACCATCTTGTCCGGCCCCTCGAAGTAGAGGAAGCAGGCCGAGGAGGAAGGATGGCGGCCCGGTCCGAACACGATCCTCACGCCCTTCTCGCGCAGAAAATAGTAGGAGCGCATCACGTCGTCGAAGTCCTCGACCTGGTGGTTGATGTGCTGCACGCCCGGGTGCGGAGACGGAAACAAGGCGAGCGTGTGATGGATGGTGCCGACGCGCAGGAGCGGCGCGTCGCCGATCCAGTCGGACACCCGCGCGTTCAGGAGCTTCGTCCAGAACGCCTCGTCGCGCGGCGCGTCGGAGGTCTTGAGGCCGATGTGGCTGAAATGCGTGATTCCGGCGTCGCGCGCGGGGAAATAGCGCTCGCCGCTGTGAAACGGCCGCACGACGATCTCGATCCTGTTGCCGGTCGGGTCCTTGAAAGCGATGAACTGCTGCACGCGGCGCAGCTCGCATTCCTCCTTCGTGCCGTAGCGCACGGCATGGCCGGCCTTCTCGATCTCCGCGCCCGCCTTGTCGAAATCCTCCCGGTTTTTCAGATCGAAGCCGATGACGTGGTCGGAAGGGTCGCCCTCGAAATAGACCAGCGTGTGGTCGCGCGTGTCGCCGCGCACCGATGCCTTGTCGCTGCGGAAATATGCGGCTTTGCCCTCCCGGCCAGCGAGCTGCAGACCGACGATCTTCGTCGCGAACTCCACGGCCGACCCCAGATCGGGCGTGCCGATCCGCAGGTAGCGGATGTCGTGGAGATCGACCATCCTCGCTACTTCATCAGCGGCATGCCGAAATTGGCGCCGGGATTCACGCCCTCGCGCCAGCGCGAGGTCACGGTCTTGATGCGGGTGTAGAAGCGCACGCCTTCCGGCCCGTGCTGGTTCATGTCGCCGAAGATCGAGTGCTTCCAGCCGCCGAAACTGTGGAACGAGAGCGGCACCGGGATCGGCACGTTGATCCCCACCATGCCGCAGTTCACCTTGTGCGTGAAGTTGCGTGCCACGTCCCCGTTCCGGGTGAAGATCGCCACCCCGTTGCCGTATTCGTGGTCCGAGGGAAGCGCGAGCGCTTCCTCGAAATTCTTCGCCCGCACCACGGAGAGCACCGGGCCGAAGATCTCTTCCTTGTAAATGCGCATCTCGGGCCTGACCTTGTCGAACAGGCTTCCTCCGAGGAAGAATCCGTCCGGCTGCTCGGCCACCTTGAAGCCGCGTCCGTCCACTACGAGGCTCGCGCCCTCCTTGACCCCGAGATCGACGTAGCTTTTGACCTTGTCGCGGTGCTCGCGCGTGACGAGCGGTCCCATTTCGGAGGCGTGATCGGTCGACGGGCCGATCTTCAGCTTCCTGATCCTGGGGACCATTGCCTCGATGAGCTCGCTTGCAGTGCGGTCGGTCACCGGCACCGCCACCGAAATCGCCATGCAGCGCTCCCCCGCCGAGCCGTAGGCCGCGCCCATCAGCGCCTCGGCCGCGACCTCGATGTCGGCGTCCGGCATCACCACCATGTGGTTCTTCGCGCCGCCGAGCGCCTGCACGCGCTTGCCGTTGACCGAGCCGGTGGCGAAAACGTATTTCGCGATCGGAGTCGAGCCGACGAAGCTCACCGCGGCGACGCCAGGATCGGTGAGCAGCGTGTCCACCGCCTCCTTGTCGCCGTTCACCACGTTCAGCACGCCCGCGGGCGCGCCCGCCTCGAGCATCAGCTCGGCGAGTCGCAGCGGGCAGGACGGATCTTTCTCGGAGGGCTTGAGGATAAAGGTATTGCCGCAGGCGATCGCCATGGGGAACATCCACATCGGCACCATCGCCGGGAAATTGAAAGGCGTGATCCCGGCGCACACCCCGAGGGGCTGGCGGATCGAATACAGATCCATGCCCGCGGAGATGTTGTCGGAGTACTCGCCTTTCATCAGGTGCGGAATGCCGCACGCGAACTCGACCACTTCGAGGCCCCGCTGGACCGAGCCTTTGGCGTCGGAAAGCACCTTGCCGTGCTCGCTGGATACGAGCAGCGCCAGCTCGTCCATGTGCCGCTCGACCAATTCCTTGAAGCGGAACATCACCCGCGCGCGCGTGAGGGGCGAAGTCTCCGACCAGCCGGCAAAGGCTTCCTTCGCGATGGCGATGGCGCGCTCGACCTCGGCCTTCGAGGCCAGAGGCACCTTGCTGGAGAGCGCGCCCGTGGTGGGGTTGAACACCTCGCCGAAGCGGCCGCCCGTTTCACCGCGGACCTGCTTGCCGCCGATGAAATGGCTGAGTTCGCGAACTTTCGCAAGTACGGCGTCACGGGTATTCATCGGGTTTCTTCCGGGATCGGGCGGCGGGCGATCCGAGAATTATAGCGGGATTCGAT